>NZ_JBEHZD010000188.1:0-13224 GCF_040240285.1 Streptomyces sp. HSW2009
CCAGAACCCACCCCACGACACGCCCATGACCCGTTTCCACCTCGCCGCCGGCGACCGCACACCCAAACCGCCCCACGACGCTCCGTACCGTGTCTCCGGCCTGGGGCCGGGGGCCTTTCTCAACCATGAACAGGACGTTAAGTCGTGCTGTTTCCGTAGCAGGAAGATCAATTCCCGAAGGGAAGACCTTAGTTGAGCAGCCATCCAGCCCTCACCACCAGCGAAAATACGGCGTACGACCAGCAGAGCCTGACGATCCAAGACGATGCGCGACTTCTCCCCTACTACGGGAAACGCACCTCCGCCCCGTTTATGCGTATTCCAAAATTTCCCACCGCCGCCCGCCCGGACACCCACCCATCCCGCCGAACGCCAACCCTCCACCCCGCACGCCCCCCACTCCCCCACACCCACCCCTCCACACCCCAGAACCCACCCCACGACACGCCCATGACCCGTTTCCACCTCGCCGCCGGCGACCGCACACCCAAACCGCCCCAACCCCACCAGGCAGTCCCAGACCGGGCCGAGGAGGCTCCTATGGATCGCTACTAGCAGCTACTGACCGCTACAAAGGGTCGCGACAGCATCAACTGCACCATCAAGAACAGTCGTCACACCAGGAGTCGCCGTCCGATCATGCGCATCGAGCCATGGTCGGGTGTCAGGGGCAGCAGTCCCCGACTATTCCGCTCTGTCGGACGGCCAAAGAAGGCAAACTGACTGGCACTGCGCTGGTCTATGCCTGGGGAGGGAAGACATGGCGGGTGAAGGTCGGCCGCGGGAGGGAGAGGGCGGGACACCGCGTGCGGAGCAGGAGGGGGCGCCGGTCGGTACCGACGGTTCCGTACGGGCCGCGCGTCCACACGGTGGTGCGGAACGTCCGGCCGAAGCTGCTGGATCGTCCGCCGGTGACCGCTCTGAGCTGCGGTTCTGCGTACTGGGTCCGGTACGGGTGTGCCGTGGGGGCGAGACGCTCGACGTGGGGTCACCGCAGCGACGCGCGCTGCTCGCCGCGTTGTTGTTGCGCCGCGGACGGACGGCGACGGCCCCCGAGTTGATCGACGACCTGTGGGGCGCACAACCGCCGGACGCCGCGGTGGCCGCACTGCGCAACCATGCGTCGCGGCTCCGCAAGTCGTTCGGGGCGAATGCGGAGGTGCTCGTCAGCGAGTCCGGCGGCTATGCGATGCAGGTGCCGGGCGGGGCGCTCGACCTGGGGCGGGCCGAGGAGTTACGTACCCAGGCCGACCTGGCGCGGACCGGCGGCGACCTGTCACGCGCCAAGGAGCTGTTCCAGCAGGCCCTTGAGCTGTGGCACGGCGAGACGCTGGCCGGGGTGCCGGGCCCGTACGCCACCACACAGCGCCGGCGGCTTGAGGAGTGGCGCATCGGCCTGCTGGAGAGCCGGCTCGAACTGGACCTCACGACAGGCCATCCGGCGGACTGCGTCGCCGAGTTGACCTCGCTGACGGCCACCCATCCGCTGCGGGAACGACTGCGCGAACTGTTGATGCTGGCGCTGTACCGCAGCGGGCGGCAGGCCGAGGCGCTCGCCGTGTACGCGGACACCCGGCGGCTGCTCGCCGATGAGTTGGGCGTCGACCCGCGCTCGGAGTTGTCCGCGTTGCAGCAGCAGATCCTCCAGGGCGATCCGGCGCTGAACCCGCCGGCCCGGGCCAGTGCCGGGACCGCGCGGAGCCCGATGGTGCGGCCGGCCCAGTTGCCGGCGGCGGTGGCGGACTTCACTGGACGCACCCGGCTGGTGGCGGAGCTGGCGGACCATCTGGGTTCGGCCGCCGCGCCGGCGACGGCGGTCGCGGCCGTGGCGGGGATAGGCGGCGTCGGCAAGACCACGCTGGCCGTGCACGTGGCACACACCGCCAGGCACCTGTTCCCCGACGGCCAGCTCTACGTCGACCTTCAGGGTGCCGGCCCCGGGGCTGTCGAGCCCGAGGTGGTGCTCGGCTCGTTCCTGCGCGCCCTGGGCGTGCCGTACGAGGCGATTCCGGACGGGGTGGAGGAGCGTGCGGCGCTGTACCGCAGCACGCTGGCCGGCCGCCGGGTCCTCGCGCTACTGGACAATGCGCGGGACGCGGGGCAGGTCAGGGCGTTGTTGCCGGGCGCGGAGGGGTGCGCGGCGCTGGTGACCAGCCGTACCCAGATCGCTCTGGACGGTGCGCTGTTGGTCAATCTGGACGTGACGACTCCGGCGGAGTCGCTCACGCTGTTCACCCGGATCGTGGGGCATCGGCGGGTGGGCGGCGAGCACCAGGCAGCCGCGTCGGTGGTGGCCGCCTGTGGGCATCTGCCGCTGGCCATCCGGATCGCCGCCGCCCGGCTGGCCACCCGGCGGCACTGGACCGTGGCCACGCTGGCCGGGAAGCTCGCCGACGAGCGGCACCGGCTGGACGAGTTGCGGGTGGGTGACCTGGCCGTCACCGCGTGTTTCGGGCTCGGGTACGCCCAGTTGGATGCCGGGCAGGCGCGCGCGTTCTGCCTGCTCGGGCTGCCGGACGCGCCGGACATCTCGCTGCCGGCCGCCGCCGCCCTGCTGGACCTGGCGACGCCCGAGGCGGAGGACGTCATCGAATCGCTGGTCGACGCCTCCCTGCTGGAGACCCCGACGCCGGGCCGCTACCGCTTCCACGACCTGGTCCGCCTCTACGCGCGCGCCCGCGCCGAATCCGACCACCCACCGGCCGACCGGGAAGCGGCGCTCTCCCGGCTGCTCGACTTCTATCTGGCGACGGCGATGGGGGTGTACGCGCTGAGTCGGCCGGGGGATCGGGTGGTGGATCATCTGGGTCCGACCGCTTACCCGGGGCTGACCTTCGCTGACAGTCGCGCCGGGGTCGAGTGGCAGCACGTCGAGGCGACGGCCGTGCTGACCACCGCTCGGCAACTGGCATGGGGCGCCACCCTGCGGCGTGCGGTGGACCTGTTGCAGGCCTCGCGCGACCTCGCCGAAACGGGCGCGCACTCCCCGAGTTATCTCCAGACCGCGGCCGAGATACTCCGCTCCACCCTGTTGGCCGGAGACGCGCGCTCGGAAGGGCGGGCGCGCACGGTGTTGACCTTCACCCACAGTCTGGCCGGCCGGTTCGACGAGGCGATGGAGCAGGCCGAATGCGCGCTGCGTATCGGGGCGGAGGTCAACGACCCGGTGACGCAGGGACAATCGCTGAATGAGCGTGGCATCGTCTCCATCTATCTCCGCCAGTGGAATGTCGCCGAGAGCTATTTGACGCAGGCACTGCATGCCTTCCGTGCCGATGGCAACCGTCCCGGCGAGGCCAGCTCCCTTGCCAACCTGTCGCACGTCTACGCGGCGATCGACCAGGTGGAGCGGGCCGTCGAGCATGCCAGCCGGTCGCTGGCCATCTACCAAGAGCAAGGGGCTTCGCTGCGCCTGGGCAATGCCCTGTACGCATATGGTCTGGCGCTTGCCAAGGCCAGGTCGGATGAGAAGGCGTTGGAGCAGTTCGCCGCCGCGCTCGTCGTCTTCCGGACCAACCGGCAGGCCCTGTGGCTGGGGATGACGATGTACCGGATGGCCGACATTTACCTGACTGAGCACCCGGCGCTGGCGGCCTCGCACGCCGAGCAGGCGCTGACCCATATCGAGAACATCGGTGGCGCCTGGCGGCGGGCGACGGTGCTCACCACGCTCGGGACCGCTCTGGCACGCCTGGGGCAGCTCGACCGGGCGCGAGTGTGCTGGCAGGAGGCCCTCGTGGTCCATGAGCGTCTGAATACGGTCGAGGCCGCTGAAGTGCGCCAGCTCCTGGCGGACTTCGCTGATCCGCTTTCCGTGCATGCCGTCCCCGGGCTGCCGACATGACACGCCCTGCTCCCCCGCGTCCGGCCGCCCTGCCCTCCTGATGGGTCCGGGCCGTCCCGCTGTGGTCAGGTCGTACTGATGGCGGCCGGGCCGCCCCCGCTGCGGCCCCCCGGTCAGCTCGCCTGGGCCGCCGCCTCCGGTACCGCGCACAGTGCGGGGGTGGGCGGCGGCCCGGCAGGGGCGGTGCCGCTCTCCTCCTCGTACTGTCGGGCGAGGTAGCCCGCCTGGAATCGGCTGTCGGCGCCGAAGTCGTCCATCAGGTGGGCGATGCGCCGGCGGCAGGTGCGCAGGGATATGCCGAGGCGGCGCGCTATGACCTCGTCCTTGGCGCCGGTGGCCAGCAGTCTGGTGATGGCGGAGTCGATGCCCCGGGAGATCTCGCGCTCGCGGCTGCCCTGGTGCAGTCCGGCGAAGGGTTCCGCGGTCATCCAGAAGGTGTCGAAGACGGCCGCCAGGTAGCGGGCGAGGGCCGTGTTCCGTACGACGACGGATAGTTCGGCGTCGTCGGGGCCGGGGAGGATGGCCTGCGAGCGGTCGATGACGATCATCCGCGGCGGGAGGACGTCGAGCGTGCGGACCTCGGCGCCGGCGGCGCAGAGGTCGGCGACGCCCTGCTTGGTGATGCTGCTGTACCGCGTGCTGTGCTGGCACAGCGTGCGCTGCGCGACGCCGCGGCCGAGCAGTTCCAGGTATTTGGGCAGGCCGCGGTCGGCTTCCTCCTGGGTGCGGATGCCGAAGGGTTGGATGACGCAGGCTTCGACCTGGCAGACCTCGGTCATCTCGCTGATCATCTTGTGCAGCAGTTCGGGGTCGTCCACCACTTCCACCCCTTCCGCCGGGTCCTGGCCCATGGCGGCTTCCAGGTGGACGGGCATGAAGGCTTCGATGGCGGCGCGCTGCACCGCGAGTCGGGACTGTTCCGCGCGCAGCGAGTGCTCCCGCGGGCCGACCCGCTCGGCCGCCGCGGTCTGCGGGTTGATGGCCACCAGGCGGGTGTGGGCGATGGACTGCCGGCGCAGGAGGCCGAGTTCGCGTAACTGGCTCACCGCGGCTGCGGCCTCTTCGTCGGACACCCGGAGCAACTCCGCCGCGTGCAGCGGCTCGACTCCTCCCTCGCGCACGGCGTGCTGGTAGAGCCGCATCGTCGTCGTGCTGTGGGTCACGCCCGGTTGGTTCGGCCTCATGACTCCCCTCCGCGTCAGCCCCCGTCTCCCACCAGGGTGACGCACGACGCTAACCGTCCGATAAGCGAATGCCGTACGCGGGGTGGTCGCCGTCGCGCGCTGCTGGCGGAGGGGGTGCGCGACGGCTCGTCGGCCGTGGCGAGATGCGCGTACTGACCCGGTACGGCTAGCCGCGGCGGGTGCCGGAGTCACCGGGGCGGAGGTCGCATTCCGCGGCGTAGTACAGGTGCACGTCGCGATAAACGCCGGCCCGGAACACATGGCCGCGCAGCGTGCCCACTTCTTGGAATCCGCAGTCGAGCAGGGCCGGAAGGCTCGTGTCGGTACTGCATGAGGTGGCCGTGAATGAGGTGGTGTGCGCGGTCTTCCGTAAATGGGAGAGGAGTGCGTGCAGTGCGGCGCAGTCGTCCGCCGCGACCGCCACCTGTGCTTGGCGCGGATTGGCGGGATTGGGGGCGCTTCCCAGGAGCGTTCCGCTTTCGGCGACGTACAGCGCGGCGTGCATCTGGGTGAGCCGGTGGAGCATCCATTGATCGTGCTGGGTCGATGGTTCGAGGCCGAGGAATCCGCTTCCGGAGTCGACTAGTTGGCGCAGTCGGTGAATGCTGTCGGTGAGGTCGATCGGGATGGGGTCAGCCATGCGCGACCAGTCCCCACATCTCCCGCTCCACCTCGTTCCCCTCGTACCGGCAGCCGCGCGGGACGACCGCTTCCCAGACGAATCCGGCGGCGCGCAGGGGCGCCAGCGGCGGGCCGGCCGCCGGCGTCACCCAGCCGTGCAGGCGGCGCAGGTTCAGCACGCACCGCCCGTGCGTGACGGCCGCGTCGACGAGCTCGGCCAGCAGGTCTTCGGCGTGTTCGGGCCCCGCCCCGTCCCCTTCGGTGGGCTGCGCGCGCTCGCGCGGGCCGATCTCAAGGCGGGCCCGGCCGCTGGCCCAGTCGATGTCGGTGTAGCGCACATAGGCCACGTCGCGTACGACGTAGAGGCGCTCGTCGCGCCGCGCCCACGGGTCGGCGATCCGGTGCGGTTCGGCCGCGTCGGACCATCCGGCGGGCCTTACCCCAAGGAGCTCACCCGGCAGTCGATATCCCGTGAGCAGCGACACATCGGAACTGCGGTACGCGACGAGCCTCATCAACTGGCCTCAATCAATCCAAACAACAGGTATATGCAGCAGGCGCCCCCGTTCCGCCGAGCTTGAACGGGCGACCCCGCGCCGCGCCCGTCTCCGCGACGATGGGCGCGGGCGGGTCCCCCGTTCGCCGAGAACCAGTAGGAATACCGGCCCCACACTCGACGGATACCATTCCCCGCGACCCGCCGAGCGCTTCAGAAGTGAGCGTGCCAGGAGCGGCAGGGGGCGTCTACACATGCTGCCCCTCAGCAAAGGGACCGGCACTTTGCGGACACTCCATCCGGCAGGTGCTTTCAGGGGGAAATGGTGCGGGTCCGCGTCGCGTATACGCCGTATGGGTCCGTGCGCCAACTTGCCGTGTGCCGCGGCCTGATGGTCGCATTCGCGAACGCTGGCGTCGATGGGGCGGCGCACCCCAATCGGCCGCTTTCTCGGCCTCGCATGCGGGCTGGCGGCAGGCTGCGGGTGGGGCGCCCGGTCGGGCTGGGGCAGCTTCTCGCACGCGGTTCCGCGGCCCCGTGGAGCGACCCGGTTGGCAGGGCGAACGTTGCTGACGGTCACTCAGTCCCGCCTTGCCTGTGGCGCCCGCGCGGCACACGTTCTACGGTGCCGCTACGGACCAGGTCGCCGTAGCCCGACCCGCACGGGGGGTCCGGACACCGCTTTCACCGCGATGAACTGGCCGGAGTACACCCCCAGCACGGATCGCCGTGCGGCCATAGCCGACGGTAAAGATCCACTATGGAATGGGAAGTAGAGATATATCCCCATCACCCCATGGATGCGGGATAGCAGTTGTTAACCACAGAGTTCGACACCGCATCAGTCGACGAGAATCGGCTCTCCGGTACACAACGCACCACACGTCTACCGCACCGGCAGATATTGCGAATCGGCCAACTCTTGTGGGCCCGCCGGAGAGCGCCGGCCCCTACTGACGTGGAGGGTGCCGACAAGGCAAACTGGCCCGAGCGATGCGCAGACACTCGGCAAGGGGAGACCATGGGCGACGATCAGGGGCAGGCGCGCCAACTGCGCTTCACCGTGCTCGGGCCCGTCCGGGCCCGGCGCGGCGACGAACCGCTGAGCACCGGGTCACCGCAGCAACGCGCCCTGCTCGCAGCGCTGCTGTTGCGCGACGGACGCACGGCCACCGCTTCCGAACTCGTCGACGGGCTGTGGGGCAACGAGCCGCCGGAGGCGGCCATCGCCACGCTGCGCACGTACGCCTCACGGCTGCGGAAGTCGTTCGGCAACGACGCCGCAGCGCTGGTCAGCGAGTCAGGCGGGTACGCACTGCGCGTCGCGGCCGATGCCCTCGACCTTGACCACGCCGAGCGTCTTGCCGCAGAGGCAGAAAAGGCCAAGGCCGCGGGTGAGCGGGCCAGCGCCCGCGACCTCATCGCACAGGCGCTCGACTTGTGGGACGGCGAACCCTTGGCGGGGCTGCCCGGACCCTATGTGGACAACCAGCGCACTCGACTGCTCGAATGGCGCATCAGCCTGGTCGAAATGCGACTGGACCTGGAATTGGAATTGGGGCACCACACCGAGACGATCTCGGAGCTGACCGCCCTGACGGCCGTACACCCACTCCGCGAGCGGCTCCGCGAACTGCTGATGCTGGCGCTCTACCGCAGCGGTCGGCAGGCCGAGGCGCTGGCCGTCTACGCCGACACCCGCCGGCTGCTCGCCGAAGACCTCGGTGTCGATCCACGTCCCGAACTGGCCGCGTTGCAGCAGCGGATCCTGCAAGGCGATTCGAGCCTGAGCACGCACGCCCCGGACGAGTATGCGAAGGCCCTGCCCACCTCCGTACGACCGGCGCAGCTTCCGGCCACGGTCGCGGACTTCACGGGTCGCGCCAGCTTCGTGGTCGAGCTGAGCAACCAGCTCAACACGGCCGAGGGCAGCGTGATGGCGGTGTCCGCAGTGGCCGGCATCGGCGGCGTCGGCAAGACCACGCTCGCCGTGCACGTCGCTCACGCGGCGCGCCAGCACTTCCCGGACGGCCAGCTCTACGTCGACCTTCAGGGCGCGGGCCCCGTGATCGCCGAGCCCGGCGCGGTGCTCGGCTCCTTCCTGCGCGCGTTGGGCACGCCGGACGAGAGCATTCCGGACACCCTGGAGGAGCGGGCGGCGCTGTACCGCTCCACGCTCGCCGGACGCCGCATCCTGACCCTGCTCGACAACGCCCATGACGCCGCCCAGGTCCGTCCGTTGCTGCCGGGCACGGAGGGCTGTGCCGCGCTCATCACCAGCAGGGCCCGGATGGTGGACCTGGAGAGCGCGCACCTGGTCGACCTCGACGTGATGAGTCCCGAAGAGGCGCTCGCCCTGTTCACCCGTATCGTCGGCGAGGACAGGATCGCCGGCGAGCGCGATGCGGCCATGGACGTGGTGGCCGCCTGCGGCTTCCTGCCGCTGGCGATCCGGATCGCCGCCTCGCGCCTGGCGGCCCGCCGCACCTGGACCGTCTCCGTCCTCGCGCGCAAGCTCGCCGACCAGCGCCACCGGCTCGACGAACTCCAGGCCGGAGACCTCGCCGTCAAGGCGACGTTCGAGCTCGGTTACGACCAACTGGAGCCCCAGCAGGCCCGCGCCTTCCGGTTGCTCGGGCTCGCCGACGGTCCCGACATCTCCCTCGCGGCAGCCGCCGCCGTGCTCGACCTCGACGTGTACACCGCGGAATCGCTGCTGGAGAGCATCGTCGACACCAGCCTGCTGGAGTCCGCAGCGCCCGGCCGCTACCGCTTCCACGACCTCGTACGACTCTACGCGCGGGCATGCGCGGAGCGTGACGAACTGCCGCCGTCCGAGCGGGAGGCGGCGCTCTCCCGGCTTCTCGACTTCTACCTGGCCACCGCGGCGCACGTGTTCACGCACGCCCGACCCGGCGACCGGCTGGTCGCGCACCTGGAGCCGACCCACACGCCGGGCCTCGACTTCCCCGACCGTACGTCGGCGACCGACTGGCTGTTCGCGGAGGCGGGCTGCCTGCTGGCCAGCATCCAGCAGTTCGCGGTGGGCGACACGCTGCGCCGGGCCACCGATCTCCTGCTCGCGTCCAAGGACCTGGCCGAGTCGGGTGCGAACTCGCGGCAGTACGAACTCGCCGCGCTGTCCGTCTGCAAGGAGGCCCAGCGGGCAGAAGACGCCCGGGCCGAGGGTCGGGCCCGGATGATGCTGACGCACACCTACCGGATGACGAGCCGGTTCGACCAGGCGGACGTGGAGGCCCAGCGGGCCATTCTGCTCGCCCACTCGGTCGAAGACCCGGTGCCGGCCTGTGAGGCCGTCAATGACCGGGGCATTATTGCCCTTTACCAAAAGCGGCACGAGGACTCCGAGAGCTATTTCCACGCCGCGCTCGAAGCCTTTCGGGCCGATGACAACCTGCCCGGTGTCGCCGGGTCGCTCTGCAACATCTCGCGGGCCCACGCGGCCATGGGACGCGTCGAGAGCGCCATCAAGCTCGCGGCCGAGGGCGTCGCCATCTACAGCAGCCTGGGGCTCGGCCTGCGGGTGGCCAACGGCCGCTACGCCATGGGGCTCGCGTACTTCCAGGCGAGCCGGTACGCCGAGGCCCTGGAGCAGCTCGACGAGGCGCGGACGCTGTTCCGCGACAACCGTCAGCGGCTCTGGGAGGGCTCCACCCACGCACGGATGGCCGAGGTGCACTTGGCCGCGCAGCGCCCGGCCGAAGCCGCCACCAATGCGGAGCGTGCCCTCGCGCTGCGTTTCGCCGGCGGCGAATACCGGCGTGGCACGGTACTCACGGTGCTCGGCAAGGCACTACAGGGCCTCGGTCAACTCGACCGCGCTCGTGCTTGCTGGGCGGAGGCGCTCGCCATCCATGAGCGGCTGCGGGCCGCGGAGGCCGAAGAAGTGCGCCTGCTGCTGACGCCGGCCACTGCCGCGTAGCCTGCGGCACCGTTGCGCGTTCATCAATCGTTTATCGCCGCCCGCCACCCTCATATCGTCGACCCGCCTCACCAAGGGGTACAGCGGGTCGGGGGATAAGGCCGCGCGATATCGCGTCAAGGCGGCCTACGATATCCGTCCGGCGGCTCACGGGGGAGCCGCCGGGCGGCTTTCCAGCAAGTCGCGCAACACGTCAACATCAACGGGGAGAAGAGAACATGAGCACCACCAAGTCGAACGTCGTCACCACCTTGGACAACCATCCGGACAGCGCTACCAAGCGCAAGCGGCCCGTGGTCCAACCGCTGGACAACCACCCTGACCTGGTGGATGTCAGCACTCTGGACAACCACCCTGACGGCGCGGATGTGAAGCCCCAGGACAATCACCCGGATGGGATGAAGGTGACCATGAAGGACAACCACCCTGACGACGCCGGCGCCACTACCCAGGACAACCATCCTGACGGGGCGCAGTAGACGGCCGTCGCGCCACTAGCGATCGGCGCGTTGGGTCGATCGGTATGAGGGCCGGCATCGATGGCGAGGAGGGGGAGCCATCGGTGCCGGCCCCTCTCGTTTTTGGGTATATCCACCTCGCCACCACCGATGGCTTCAAGACAAACAGATCGATGGCAGCCGACGCCATTGATCATTTACGTTTCACTAAGTGAACAGCAAATACGCCTCTGGCAAGGAGTTGGAATGTCGTCTTCACGAAAACTATGTGTCGCCCTGCTGTTCGCTGCCGCCTTGTCCGCCGGCACCGTCAGCACAGCGGTCGCGGACGGCCATCCCGACAGTGTGGTCCTCAAGGTTCAGGACGGACACCCCGATGCCGGGACCGTGGCACCGATGGACGGCCACCCTGACGCCGTCCTCAACTGAGGACCAACGACGTGGGCCGCTAGGAGAAAGCGTTTCACCACGTCGGCGCCTGCCAGCCGGCCCCTGCCCGGTAGGCGGCAGTTGCACGAGCACCGCTTCATCCGTTCCCCACCAACCGCGTCTCGCCCCAGCGCAGCACCGCCATCGGTTCCGCGCCTCAGGCAGACGCGGTTCGTGTTCCACGCGCCGCGGCGGCTAGCCGAGTGGAACACCGACCAGCCGCCGCGGGCGCCCGTACAGCAGCGGGCAGAAGGCCCGCGTTAGCCGCTAACTCTTGTACTTCGAAGCACTAACCACCCGGCACGTGTAGTACGTCCGCTCGGTGAAGGTGTAATAGCTCGTCATCGTGACCGTCTGGGACTGGCCTGGGGCGACCTTGACGCGCTCGTAGTCGCTGCCCATCAGGGAGCCTCCGGTGCTCTTCTCCCAGCGGACGGTGAGGGAGTAGTCGTAGGTGGTGGTGGATGCCGGGTTGCGGACGGTGATGTCGTACTGGAGTTGCTTGGTCGCCTCGTCGTAGCGGCAGTTGCTGCCGGTGGTCTCGCTGGTGACGTCCGCCTCGAAGGAGGGCTCGGTGGGCGTCGACGAGGTCGAGGACGAGGAGGAAGACGTGGACGACGAGTAGCTGCCGGAGCTCGGGGTGTAGTCGTCGTAGGTGGTGCCGCCCGATGAGGTGCTGGTGCTGGTGCCGGTCGAGGTCGAGTCGGTGCCGGAGGTGCCCCCGTTGACGAAGCCGCCGTTGGACGACGAGGAACTGCTACTGCTGCCGCCGCTGTCGTCGCAGCCCCCGCCGCCGCTGCGGCGGGCCCCCGTCAGGGCGACGAAGACGACGGCGACCATGGCCACCACCTGGAGATGGCGGCGACGACGTGTATGCATGAAATACCCCCGTGGAAAAGACTGGTTCAAGCCGATAACCCACCGCTTGACGCGCGCACGACAGCTTAAGGCAAGAGCTAGGTGGCGCCGCCCACTACGAGCGGGCCCTGCCGCGGCGCGGTGGGCCCGGCCGGTGGCGGGGGCGAATCCGGCCGCGGATGTCGGCGGGTCGTCGCAGGGCGACGCGTCCGGCGGGAGCCGGGCCGCTCGAACGTCCGTGGCGGATCTGCATTCCACCACGCCACAGGGGGCACATTGGTTCCCTTCTCGCCCCTTGGTTGTTGTCTTCACCAACTCCCCCCGCATCGTCACCGAGCGTGTTTCTCGCGTGGCAGGGGTGGCGGGACGGGCGTAGCGTCGGGTGGTGAGGGCGCTGACGCGACAGGACGAGGAGTCGAAGATGGTCCGCAACGTCTTCGGGAGCCTCATCGCTCTCATCGGAGCGACGGCCGTCGTCTGGAGCCCCTTCCGTGCCTGGTACGACGGCCGTCACGGTCGCGATGTGCGCATCGACGACCTGTTCACCGGGTGGGACGGCGGGCCCGGAACCGACGTGGCCCTCCTCCGCTCGCTGTTGCTGCCGATGCTCTGTGCCGCGTTGCTCGCCCTGCTCGGTCTGGCGCTGCGAGTACGGCCGTTGGTCGCGTTGGCCGGCCTCGTGGCGCTGGGCTTCACGGTGTTGTGGATGGTCAGGCAGGGACAGGCCACCGGCCACCTGGTGCTGGACGGCGAGGGCAACGGCCTGGGCGTCGGAGTGGCCGGTGCGCTGGGTGGCTCGATCCTGCTGTTGATCGCCGCCGCACTGATGACCAAACGCCCCACCCGCCGCGTCGATGGCGCACCACGGGCGGTGCCGCGCGACGACGTCCGTACCCGCGGCGCCCGAGGCGCCCGCGCCGCCTTCGACGGCCGCTACGACGGCACCCCGGGCCCCACGCCGCCGTACGGGACCCCTGGCGCGTACGGGACGGCAGGGACGTACGGGACGGGGCAGGGGACGTACGGCGCGGCGCAAGGGCGCGGGGCGGCACAGGGATACGGGACGTACGGGGGCGGTACGGGGCGCCGCGGGCCCATGGCGTACGGCGGCACGGCGCCCGGCGGGGCCGCACCGTACGGCGGGGCGACGACGGGTGAGAACGCGTACCGCGGGGTGACGACGGACGACGGCACGGGCGACAGAACAGTTGCGGGCGGCAGGACGGCGGCGGGCGGGGGCGCGTACGGCGGGGCAGCGGCGGGCGGCAGGACGGCGGCGGGCAGCGGGTCAGCGGCGGCGGGCGGCGGGCAATCGGGCCCCTCCCCCGCCTTCCCCGGTGTCGGGGCCAGGCCGGGTACCCGTCCCCCCCCCCCGGGGACCTGGCCCGCGG
>NZ_JBEHZD010000189.1:0-13136 GCF_040240285.1 Streptomyces sp. HSW2009
GGCGGGTCGCCGGAGGGCCGACCGTCCCGCGGGCCCGGCACCTCGCCGGCGGCCGTGGCATCGGCGGAGCGGGGTGGCGCGGTGCTCGACGTGGCGGAGTGCCCCCCGGTCGGCCCGTCGGTCTCGGTGGCGTCCCCGTCGGTGGGCGGGTGGCCGTCGGCGTCCGCATCGGGTCGGGGGTCCGGGCGGCCGGTCTCCGCGCTGCCGTCCTCGCCGTCACCGCCGGCCGGGGGGGGGGGGGCGGGGGCGGCCGCCGGGGGGGGGGGGGCGGGGCGGCCGGGCGCCGCGCGGCCGGCCGCGCCGGCCCCGCCGGCCGGCCGGCCCGGCCCCGTGTCGTGGCCGGTCCGGCCCGGGTCGGTGGGCGACTCGCCGTGCCCTTCGGGCCTGCCGTGGTGCTGGCCGTGGTCCGGGCGGTCGCGGCCGTGGTCCGTGGGACGGCCGTGGTCATGGGTGTGGTCGTGGTCGGCGGGGCGGCCGGGGCGCTCGCCGTGGGGCCTGGTGGAGGTGCCCGGCATGGTCGCCGGGTCGGGGCGGGTCGGGCGCAGCGGGTCGCCGGGCCGTACGGGGTGGGTCGGGCGGTCGCCGCGGGGCACGAGGTGGCGGCCCGGGTGCGCCCGCCCCTCGCCCTGTGCGCTTCCCGCCAGCCGCGCCCCGGACGGCCCGGGCGGCCCCGCGGGCACCGCCACCACGACCGTCGCCGGCCCCGCCACCGCGAGCACCACCCCGCAGACGCCACCCACCCAGCCGGCCCACCAACCCGTACGCCGCCCCGCCCGCCAACCCGTACGCCACACCCGGGAACGACCCGGGCACCCCGCACCACGCTCCCCGCACCGCGCGCCGAACGCCCGCGTGGCGTGGGGCAGATGACCGCTGGGGGGTGGTGGGTTGTCCGGGGCGGGGTGGTTGTCCTGGGCGGGCCCGTTGGCCCGGGCGATGCGGTTGGCCAGGGTGAGGCTGCTGGTCTGGGCGGACCCGTTGGCCGGGGTCGGCCCGTTGGCCGGGGTGGTGTTACGCGGGCCGGGGCGAGCGGGTGGGGCGGCGGGCCCGGAGGTGGTGGGGGTGGGAATGGGGGTGTCTGGTCGCGGAACGTCCTCGCGCCGTGCGGTCGTACGTCGTGAACGGCGCAGGTTCACTGAGACCACGTCCGTGTCCCTTTCGTACCGTCATCCATCGAACGGCTGACAGCTCTCAGCCTCACACGCCGCGCCCCCACCGGCATCTCGGCGCACCCCCGCCCCGCGCCCCAACTCGCCGTACGGGCCCGGCCCCCGGCCCCACACACGAGGCCGCTCGCCGAGCCGACGCCGCCTCGCCCCCATGTCGTACGGGCAGGCCAGCACGGTCAGCACCGCGAGCGCGGCCAGCCGAGGTCCCCAGGTTAGGTGGGTGAAGTGAATGGGGTGGGTGGCGCGGATGACGCGGGCGCGGCCAGTCGCGGGAGCCACGGCACGTACGGGAATCCGGGCCGACGCGCATGGGCCGTACGGGGGACGGGGGACGGCGGGGTACGGGCAGCCGGGGCGGCGGCCGGGTGCGCGGGCGGGTGCCTCGAAGGGCGGAGGGGCGCGGGGGTGCACTGAGGGTGTGACGGGGGCGCAGGGTGTGACGGGGGAGCGCGAGGTTTGGAGGGGTGCGGGTGGGTGACGCGCGTGCGAAGGGTGCGGGTGCGGGTGGTGCGGGCTCGGGTGGTGCTCCGCCCGTCGGGTGTGCTCCGCCCGTCGGGTGTGCCCTGCCCGGCCCGTACCCGCTCGGGTCGTGCTCCGCCCGTCGGGTACACCCCGCCCGGCCCGTACCGCGGTCGGCGCGGGGCAGCAGCCCGCAGGGTGACCGCGGTCGGGGCGGGCGGGACGGTGCACCAGCCGGCCGATGGACGCCCAGGTCAGCGGGGCAGCGGGGGCGGCAGGACAGCAGGGCAGCAGGGCGCAGGGCAGTGGATCTGCGGGGCGCCGGACGGGCAGGCGGGCAAGCGGGCAAGAGCGCCGGCGCGCAACCCGTCAGGGCATCAGGTCGTCAGGTCGTCAGGTCGTCAGGTCGTCAGGAGGATCTTGCCGATGTGGCTGCTGGACTCCAGGATTCGGTGGGCCTCGGGGGCCTCGCTCATCGGGAGGGTGCGGTCGATGACCGGCCGTACCCGGCCGCTTTCGATCAGCGGCCACACGTGTTCCCGCACCGCCGCGATGATCGCCGCCTTCTCCGCGAGCGGGCGCGCGCGCAGCGAGGTGGCGGTGATCGCGGCCCGCTTGCCGAGCAGGGCCCGCAGGTTGACTTCGCCCGTCGCGCCGCCCTGGAGGCCGATGACCGCGAGCCGGCCGTTGACGGCGAGCGCGCGGACGTTGGCATCCAGGTACTTCGCGCCGACGACGTCGAGGATGACGTCGGCGCCCGCACCGTCGGTGGCGCCGTGCAGTTCGGTGACGAAGTCCTGTTCGCGGTAGTTGATCAGCACGTCCGCGCCGAGTTCGGCGCAGGCGGCGAGCTTCTCCGCGCTGCCTGCCGTGACCGCGACCCGCGCGCCGATCGCCTTCGCGAGTTGGATCGCCATCGTGCCGATGCCGCTGGAGCCGCCGTGCACCAGCAGGGTCTCGCCGGGACGCAGATGAGAAACCATGAAGACGTTGGACCAAACGGTGGAAACCACCTCGGGGAGCGCCGCAGCCGACGCCACGTCGAGTCCGGCCGGCACCGGCAGCAGTTGCCCGGTCGGCACCGCGACCCGCTCCGCGTACCCGCCGCCGCCGAGCAGCGCACACACCTCGTCGCCGACCGACCAGCCGCCCCCGCCGCCCGGTCCGACGGCGACGATGCGGCCGGCGCACTCAAGCCCCGGGTAGGGCGCCGCGCCCGGCGGCGGATCGTAGAAGCCCTGCCGTTGCAGCACGTCGGCGCGGTTGACGGCGCTGGCCGCCACCTCGACGAGTACTTCGCCCTCAGCGGGCTCGGGGTCGGGAACCTCGGCCCACACGAGGGCCTCGGGTCCACCTGGCTCGGGAACCGTAATCGCACGCATGCCCGCGAGGCTACTCCCGCACCGGTCCCGCCCCACTACTCCACGGGCGGCCGGGCCCGGACGACGACGATCAGCCGGTCGGTGGCCTGCAACGGGCTGGCCTCCGGGTTGTCGTAACCCAGCAGCCGGTGGCCGCGCAACACGGTCACCACCAGGTCCTCCGTCTCCCTGACCTGCTTGCCGACCTCCGACTTGACCACCGGACGCTCGATCAGGTCCAGGCCGCTGCCCTGCTGGATCAGGTCCTCCATGACGGCGCCCGCGCTCGGGCTGTGCACGGACAGGCCGAGCAGCCGGCCGGCGGCGCTGGCGCTGGTGATCACCGCGTCGGCGCCGGACTGCTTGAGCAGCGGCGCGTTCTCCTCCTCGCGGACCGCGGCGACGATGTTGGCGCCCTTGTTCAACTGCCGCGCGGTGAGGGTGACCAGGACCGCCGTGTCATCGCGCTGGGTGGCGATGACGAACTGTCGGGCCCGCTGCCCCTCCGCCCGCAACAGCACGTCGCTGCGCGTCGCGTCGCCGACCACGCCCGCGAACCCCTCCGCGTTGGCCGACTCGATGACCTTGTGGTTCGGGTCGACCACCACGACCTGGTCCTTCCGCAGCCCGGTCGCACAGAGCGTCTGCACGGCAGAACGGCCCTTGGTGCCGAACCCGACGACGATGGTGTGGTCGCGCAAGGCGCTCCTCCAGCGGTTGAGACGGAACTGCTCGCGGGTGCGCTCGGTCAGCACCTCCAGCGTGGTGCCGACCAGGATGATCAGGAACAGCACGCGCAACGGCGTGACCAGCAACACGTTGATCAGCCGCGCGCTGTCGCTGTGCGGCACGATGTCGCCGTACCCGGTCGTCGACAGCGTGACGGTCGAGTAGTAGACGGAGTCGAGGAAGTCGACGGAGTCGTCGGCGTTGTCGTAGTACCCGTCGCGGTCCAGGTACACCAGCAACACCGTCACCACCATCACCAGCAGCGCGATCAGCAACCGCCGCCCCACCTGCCGTAGCGGCCCCGCGGGAAGGTTGCGCGGCAACTGCACGTGGTGCGAGACGGGTTCCTGGTTACGCGCTGCCGCGTCGTGCGAGGGCAGCTTCACGCGGTTCCTCCGGGCGGCTGGATTTCGGTTCTGACATCGCTTCCGGAGCGCGGGAGCAACGGCGAGCGTACGCCCACCACGTCCCCCGCGCCGCGTCGGGTCCTGGCATCGGATGCCCCGGTGGGCGCCGTGCCGGCGGCCGGGGTGGTCTGACCTGCCGGGGTCGGAGCGGGGTGACCCGCCGGGCCGGGTGGGGTCGTCGCGCCGGCCTCCGGGGGTGGGGGTGGGGGTGGGGGTGTCGCGTCGTACGCGCCGTACGGGGATGTCGCGCCGTGCGGCGCGGGCCCGGCTGCCTCCGACTCACGGAGGAACTGGGTCGATGAGCCGGGTTGGTCTGGTTGGTCTGGTTGGTCTGGCAGGTGGGGTGGGTTGGGTTGGTTGGGTCGGTTGAATCGGTGGAGTTGGTTGGACTGGCCGGGGTGGTTGGGTTGGCGGGGCTGATCGGGGTGGTGGGGTTGGTCAAGGTGGCCGGGCTGGTCGGGGTGGTGGAGTTGGTCGGGTCGGCCGGGCTGGTCGGGGTGGCCGGGCTGATCAGGGTGGCGAGGCTGATCGAGGCAGCCGGGCTGATCAGGGTGGCGAGGCTGATCGAGGCAGCCGGGCTGATCAGGGTGGCGAGGCTGGTCGTCATCACGGTCTCGCCCGTCATCACGGCCCTGGCCAGGCCCCTGCACGTCACCACGGCCCCGACCGTCGTCCCGGCCCTGACCGAGTACCTGGCCCTCGTCACGGCCCTGCCCCCGACCGCCCTCACCATGGCTCTGACCAGGCCAAACCCCCGTATTGCCGGAGCCTGACCAGGGGAGCCCGAGGACTTCGACCTCCGTTCCGGGTTCCGCCCCGCCGGGTGGGATCACGGCCATTCCGTCGGCCACCGCCACCCCGCGCAACATCGCCGGCCCGTTGAAGTGGAGCGGCGCCACCCCGCCGGCCCGCCGCCGCACCGGCACCAGCCGGGTGTCGCGCGGGTGCCAGGGCACCTCGGCCACCAGCGGCACCCGCTCGACCACCGCACCGCCCGGCCCCCCGGCCCGGTACGGCGCACCGTCACCGACGGGACCGCCGTACCCCGCGCCGGCGCCCGCAGGTCCCGCGTACGACACGTGCGGGTCGGCGTCCACGTCGTACGGCACGTCCGAACGGGCCGGGCCCGTACACGCACGGCCGGCCGCCACGGTCGCGGCCTGGGGCCGGGCGGCGAGCGTGCGCAGCAGCGGTTCGGCGAGGGTGAGCAGGCCGGACACCGCGGCCAGCGGATTGCCCGGCAGGCCCACGAGATGCCGGTGCCCGTCCAACCTGGCCAGCAACATGGGGTGCCCAGGCCGTACCGCGACCCCGTCGACCAGCAGTTCCGCACCGAGTCGCCGCAACACCGGGTGCACGTGGTCGACCGGACCGCCGGCCGTACCGCCCGTTGTGATCACCAGATCGGCCGTCGACCGCGCCACCGCCCCGTGCAGCGCCTCCGCGTCGTCGCCCAGCCAGCGCGTGGCCAGCACGTCCGCACCGAGCGCCTGCAACCAGGGCCCGAGCATCGGACCGAGCGCATCGCGGATCAGCCCGTCGCGCGGCAACCCCGTGCGCAACAACTCATCGCCCAGCACCAGGACTTCGGCCCGCGGCCGGCGCACCGTCGGCAACGCGTCGTATCCGGCCGCCGCCGCGAGCCCCACCACGGCCGGCGTCACGGACGTCCCCGCGGGCAACAACGCGTCGCCCCGGCCGCACTCCTGCCCCCGCGGCCGAATGTCCTGCCCCAACTGCACGGGCCACGCCGGCGCCGCGTACAACCATCCGCCGTCCCCACGCGCCGAACCCCCACCGACCGCCCCTGCTTCTGCGCCCACTTCTGCGCCCGCGGCGTGGCGGTTGGCGTTGGCGTGGGTGTTGGCGTTGGCGTGGGTGGTGGTGTGGGCGTGGGTGTCGGACGGGTCAACCGGCCCGGGTGCTCCGGGCATCGCGGCGGCGTGGGGTACGTCGGCGGCACCGGGCACGCCAGATGCGTCGGGTGTACGAGATGCCTCGGACTCGGACTCGGACATCCCCGTGCCACGCGGCGCCTCGGCACCGGGTGGCGGGCCGTCGACCCGGGCGGCCCGTTCGTCGCGCACCATGCCGTGTTCGCTGCGCAACACGGCGGTGGCGCCCGGTGGTGTCCTGGCCCCGGTGGCGATCCGTACGGCCTGGCCGTCCTCCAATGGTTCGGGGCGCGCGTGCCCGGCCAGTACGCCCTGGCCGTGCGCCGGCAACCGCCAGGGGCCCGGCCCCGCGACGGCCCACCCGTCCATGGCCGAGGTGTCGAAGGGCGGCAGGTCGGTCAGGGCCGTCAGGGGTTCGGCCAACACCCGGCCGAGCGCCTCGCCAGGCGGGGTGGGTGCCGCCGGCAACGGCCCACCGGCCGCCCCCGCCGCGACCGCCCGGGCCGCCGGCCAACTCACCGCCGCCCCAGCGTGCCCCGCCCGCCCCGCACCGTGCCCGGGCCCGTGCTCCTGCCCCTGTCCCGCGGCCCCCGCCGAACCCGCCGCACCCGTACGTCGTCGGCCCGTCATGTCGCCCGCTACCTCGGCTCTCCGGTCGGCCCCTGGCCCGCCGCCCCGGGCGAGCCCCCGGGCCCGGCCGGCCCTGCTGGCCCTCCCGTACCGTCCGGCGTCGCAGGCGCGCTCTCCTCCGCCCAGCGCACGGCCAGCGCCGTCGCCTTGCGGGTCGCCTCGGCCACCGCCTCTCTGCCCTCACCTGCGGCCCGCCCCGCTGCGTACCCCACGAGGAACGTGGTCAGCGGCGCGGCGGGGCGCGCCACGCCGTGCGCCGCGTCCCTGGCCAGGTCGAGCAGGGCCGCCGTATCGACGTCGAGGTCGATACCGAGTTCCGCCTTAACCGTCTCGATCCATTCAGCAAGCACACGGTCATGCTCCCTGATCCGCGCCCGGGCGGCGCCCACCGTGTCCCAGGTGTCGCAGTCGAACGCCGCCTCCACG
The DNA here is from genome assembly GCF_040240285.1 of Streptomyces sp. HSW2009. Lineage (NCBI taxonomy): Bacteria > Bacillati > Actinomycetota > Actinomycetes > Kitasatosporales > Streptomycetaceae > Streptomyces > Streptomyces sp. HSW2009. The sequence goes on from NZ_JBEHZD010000189.1 coordinate 7,077, forward strand.
TGCCCGGGCAGCCGCGACAACCGCAGTTCGCCCAGCAACAGCCGCAGCGGCAACCCGGACAACCCGCCGTGCTCCGCGTACAGCAGGCCGAGTTCCCGCCGCAGCGGCTCGGTCCGGTACGCGGCGACCAGCGGCTGCTCCCGCCCCTGCGCGTCAAGGAGCTGCTGCCCCTCGCACTCCGGCGGCATCGCCACCAGTTCCCGTACCGCATCCGGGGTCAGAAACGGCAGGTCAGCGGAGAGTACGAGGACGGTATCGGCCACCACGTGCCGCATCCCGGCTGCGAGGCCGGCCACCGGTCCGCCGCCCGGCGGGTCCTCCCGTACCCAGTGGACCGGCCGCACCGTCGGCCGCCGCGGCCCGACCACCACCGTGCGCCCCGCCGCACCGCAGGCGCCCAGCACCCGGTCGAGCAGGGAACGCCCCCCGACCCGCAGCGACGGCTTGTCCGCCCCACCGAGCCGGCGCGCTCCCCCGCCGGCCAGCACCACGGCGTCGTACGTCACCCGTCCGCCCTCGTCCTCACCCGTCATGCGCCCGAGTATGGCCGCCCCACACCCGCCCCCACCGCCCGGACCCCACACCCACACCACCGACGCTCCCACCCCTCCGCGCTCCCTCCGCACCACCCGACCCCATCCGCCCGTCCCCACCCCTCCGTCCCTCGGCCAACCAGCGGGCCGCGGGACCGAGGGACCGACAAAGCAACCAACCAACGCAACCAGCAACAGCGACCAGCCGCCGGTCTGCCGGGCCGACGGGCAAACAAACCCGCAGACCAGCGGCGCCCACCTGCCGACGATGTGACGGGCCAACAGAGCCGGCCGCCCCTCCTCTACACCGTCCGCAACAGCACCGCAGGCTGCTCGACGCAGTCGGCCACGTAGCGCAGGAACCCGCCGGCGGTGCCGCCGTCGCACACCCGGTGGTCGAAGGTGAGCGAGAGTTGGACGACTCGGCGCACCGCCAGTTCCCCGCCGTGCACCCAGGGCCGCTCGACTATGCGGCCCACGCCCAGCATCGCCGCCTCGGGGTGGTTGATGATCGGCGTGGAGCCGTCCACGCCGAACACCCCGTAGTTGTTGAGCGTGAAGGTGCCACCGGTGAGTTCGGCCGGGGTGAGCCGGCCGATGCGCGCCTGCTCCGTGAGCCGGGCGAACTCCGCGGAGAGCTCCACCGCGTCCCGCAGGTGCGCGTCATGCACGACGGGCACCATCAGGCCACGGTCGGTCTGCGCGGCGAACCCCAGGGCCACCCCGGCCAGCCGCACGATCTCGCGCGCTTCGGTGTCCACCCGCGCGTTCAGCTCGGGGAACCGGGCGAGCGCCGCCGTACAGATCCTGGCCAGCACGGCGAGCAGCGAGACCTTCGGTCCGCCGGCCGCGTTCATCGCGGCCCTGGCCGCGAGGAGTTCGGTGGCGTCCGCGTCGACCCAGCAGGTCGCATCGGGGATCTCCGCACGGCTACGGGACAGCTTTTCGGCCACCGCACCACGCACCCCGCGCAGCGGTATGCGCGCCGCCTCCCGCACCCCCGCACCGGCTGCGGCGCGCGCCAGCGCACCCGAAGCCATAGCCGTAGCCGACCGTGCCGCATCGCCACCCGGTGCCGACGCCACCGCCGTACCTGGCGCGGACTCCCGCACCCCGGTCGCCACAACCCCGGAGCCCGAGGCCGCCGGCGCCCCGGCACCGCCCGCGGGCACCGTCCCGGCGGCAGCTACAGCCGCCACACCCTCGGCGGCACTTGCGCCCGCGCCCACGCCCGTGCCGGCGTGCACCGCCGCGCCCGCCTCCCGCGCCGCCGCTATCGCGCGCTCCACATCCGCGCGCAGAATCAACCCTGCGGGCCCGGAACCTGACAGTTGTCGCAGGTCAAGCAGGTGTTCCCGAGCCAGCCGCCGCACCAGCGGCGAAATCACCGGCACGGTACGCCCACCCACACCCGCGTCCGCGTCCGCGTCCACATCCGCGTCCGCCGCCCCGGGGCCCGCGCCCGCCGCGACCTCCACACCCGCCGGCCGCGCGCCCGGCCGCCCCGCCGCCCGCCCCCGGGGGGGGGCCGCCCGTACGACCGCCGCACCCACGGCGGCCACCTCCGCCGCATCCACCCGGCCCGCACCAACGGCCACGCGCTGCGGCACCGCGCCGCCACCCACCTCGCTGACCTGCGGCGATGCGACCTGCCCCGCCGTGTGCCAGGCGCCTACGCCTCGCGGTGCCGCCCGCAACCTGCGCCGGCGGCCGGCCGGCGCCCCCGTCCCGTACCCCACGAGCACGTTTCCGGACGCCTCGTCCCCGGCCGCGCCCTCCCGCGCCCCACCGGCCCGGCCCGAACCACCACCCGAACCACCGTCAGGACCACCGCCGGAACCACCGGCCCCGGACGCCCCACCGCTCCCCGGCCCCGCAGTCGGCAGCCCGTCCGGCCCCGGCACGCTGGCCGGGTCGCTCACCGCCACCATCAACAGGGCCGCGCCGACCGGCAGTTCCGCTCCCTCGTCGCCGAACCGCGCGGTCACCACGCCCGCGTACGGGCACGGCACCTCCACCATCGCCTTCGCCGTCTCGACCTCCACCACCGGCTGGTCGATGGCCACCACATCACCAACGGCCACCAACCAGCGCACGATCTCCGCCTCGGTGAGCCCTTCCCCAAGGTCGGGCAGGGCGAATTCGCGGACCACGGCCATCAGTACGCACCCCCGGCCCGACGCTCGTCGCCGCCGGCGCCGGGCTGCCAGTCCGCCTCCCACTGGAGCCTGGCCACCGCGTCCAACACCCGGTCCACACCGGGCAGATGGTGCCGCTCCAACATCGGCGGCGGGTACGGGATGTCGAACCCCGCCACCCGCAACACCGGCGCCTCCAGGTGGTGGAAGCAGCGCTCGGTGATCCGCGCGGCGATCTCCCCGCCGGGCCCGCCGAACCCGGTGGACTCGTGCACCACCACCGCCCGACCGGTGCGCCGCACCGACGCGCACACCGTCGCGTCGTCGAAGGGCACCAGCGACCGCAGGTCGATGACCTCCAGGTCCCACCCTTCGGCCAGGGCCGCATCGGCCGCCTCCAGGCAGACCGGCACCGAGGGCCCGTAGGTGATCAGGGTCGCGCTGCGGCCGGCGCGGCGGACGACGGCCCGCCCGATCGGCGCCACCTGCTCCGGCTCGTCCGGCGTCCAGTCCGCCTTCGACCAGTACAGCCGCTTCGGCTCCAGGAAGATCACCGGATCGTCGGACGCGATGGACTCGCGCAGCAGCCCGTACGCGTCGGCGACGGTCGCCGGGGCGACCACGTGCAGGCCCGGCGTCGCCATGTAGTACGCCTCGGACGAGTCGCTGTGGTGCTCGACGCCGCCGATCCCACCGCCGTACGGGATGCGGATGGTCAGCGGCATCGGCACGGCGCCCCTGGTGCGGTTGCGCATCCGGGAGACATGGCTGACCAACTGCTCGAACGCCGGGTAGGCGAACGCGTCGAACTGCATCTCCACGACGGGCCGCAGCCCGTACATCGCCATGCCGACCGCCGTGCCCAGGATGCCGGCCTCGGCCAGCGGGGTGTCCGTGCAGCGCGCCTCGCCGAACTCCTCGGCGAGGCCGTCGGTGATCCGGAAGACGCCCCCGAGCGTGCCGACGTCCTCGCCCATCACGTGCACGGTCGGGTCATCGGCCATCGCGTCGCGCAGGGCCCGGCTGAGCGCCTGCGCCATGCTGGCCGGCTTGCGTCCGGTCGGGGCCTGGGTGGCGGGGGCAGCCGCGGTCGTCATCGTTCCTCCTCCGGCTCGAACTCCGCGTCGAGTTCGGCACGCAGTTGGGCCGCCTGCTCGCGCAGTTGGCTCGTCTGGTCGGCGTAGACATGCGCAAACAGATCCATCGGATCGAGCACCGCATCCCCGTTCAACCGGTCGCGGAGCCGGCCGGCCAACTGCTCGGCCGCCTCCTTGGCCTGCTCGACCACCTCGTCGGTGAGCAGCCCCCGCGCCCGCAACTCGCCCTCGACCAGGGCGATCGGGTCGTGCGCGCGCCACGCCTCCACCTCGGCGTCCGTGCGGTAGCGGGTCGCGTCGTCGGCGTTGGTGTGCGCCTCCATGCGGTAGGTCACGGCCTCGATCAGGGTCGGCCCGCCGCCCGCCCGCGCCCGCTCCACGGCCTGCGACAACACCGCATGCACCGCGACGGCGTCGTTGCCGTCGACGAGCCGCCCCGGCATCCCGTACCCCACGCCCTTGTGCGCGAGCGAGGGCGCCGCGGTCTGCTTCGCCAACGGTACGGAGATGGCGAACCCGTTGTTCTGCACGAGGAAGACCACCGGCGCCTGCCAGACCGCCGCGAAGTTCAGCGCCTCGTGGAAGTCGCCCTCGCTGGTGCCGCCGTCGCCGACCATGGCCAGCGCCACCACGTCATCGCCCTTCAGCCGCGCCGCGTGCGCCAGGCCCACGGCGTGCGGCAACTGGGTGGCCAGCGGCGTGCTCAGCGGCGCGGCCCGGTGCTCGGCCGGGTCGTACCCGGTGTGCCAGTCACCGCGCAGCAGGGTCAGCGCCGCCGCCGGATCGACGCCCCGCGCGATGACCGCGAGGGTGTCCCGGTAACTGGGGAAGAGCCAGTCCTGTTCGGCGAGTACGAGACCGGCGGCGACCTCGCACGCCTCCTGCCCGGTCGAGGACGGATACACCGCCAGCCTGCCCTGCCGGGTCAGGGCCGTGGCCTGCGCGTTGTACCGCCGGCCGCGGACCAACTCGGCATAGAGCGACAGCAGCAGCCCCGGATCGGTGTCGGCCGCGGCCTCCGTCCCCAGGAGGCGGTACGGCTGCGCGTCGGGAAGCAACGGCGCAGGGTCGGTACGAGGCTGCCACGCCGGTGGCGGGGTGGGCCGGTAGGCGCCGGGCTGCTCAAGAACCGTCATGTCGAGCACCTCCTCTTGGGCTGCATCCAGGCGCAGCGGTGTGCCGTGCGCCTCCCTACCGATTGTTCGGTCGACTCGTCATTTTGGCTACAGGCGGGCCTAGCCTGTGGACAAACGGTTCTCCACAGCCTGAGATGAGCGCAGTGCGTCCATGGAGGAGAGGCGGGACCGCGTGTCAGACGAACAGATGGCCAATCCGGGCGAGCACTTCCCCGCCCGGCCGCTCGACCCGATCGACCGCGACATCCTGCGGATGCTCCAGCAGGACGGCCGGGCCTCGGTACGGTCCGTGGCCGAGCAGGTGCACATATCGCGGGCCAATGCCTACGCCCGCATCAACCGGCTCATCGACGATGGCGTCATCCGCGGCTTCAGTGCCAGGATCAACCAGGAACGCGCAGGTCAGGCGGCATCCGCCTACATCACGCTGAAGATCGTGCAGAACTCCTGGCGGACGGTCCGCGAAAAGCTGCAAGAGCTACCGGGCACCGCCCACATCGCCCTGGTGAGCGGCGACTTCGACGTACTGCTCCTGGTCCACACGGCCGACAACAGGGCCTTGCGCGAACTGGTCCTCACCCGCATCCAGGCCATCCCCGAGGTCCTCAGCACCCGCACCCTGCTGGTCTTCGAGGAAACGGACCTCGACCTGGAGCCGTAGCGCCCCGACGACGGGCCCGGGGCGACGGGTGGCCGGCGGTCGGTGACGGGTGGGGCATGAGTGGCGACGGGTGTGGGTGAGGGTGACCGATGACAGTACGGGGATAGGGGGGGGCGGGTGGAGGTGAGGGTGACCGGCGCCGGTGCGGAGATGAGTGGCGGCGCTGCGGAGATGAGTGGCGGCGGGTGGAGGTGAGGGCGTGGAGCGCGCGGTGCGGTGGCCGGGCCGCACCCGAACACACCCCGCACCGCCCGCCTCACTCACCTCGCCCGCCCGCCCCGTACGCGAAAGGCCGGGTGACCCACGCCCCTGCCGCGGCCGAGCCGGGGGGGGGGGGGGCGGGGGCCCCCCCCCCCCCGGGGGCCCCGCCCCCGCCCCCCCCCCCGCGCCCCGGGCCCCCCCGGGGGGGGCGCGGGGCCCTCGCAGCATCTGACGGGGCTCCCCGCCGACAGGTTCCTACCGCGCGCGGGACCAGCACTGACTACCCAGCCACCC
>NZ_JBEHZD010000019.1:0-32319 GCF_040240285.1 Streptomyces sp. HSW2009
GGGGGGGGGCGGGGGGGCCTGGGGGGGGGGGGGCGGGGGGGGGGGGGGGGGGGGGGGGGGGGGGGCCGGGGGGGCGCGGCCCCCACACCGCGACCTCAGATGTCGAACACCTCGTTGACCAGCGCCTGCTGCTCCGCCTGGTGCCGCTTGTTGGAGCCGACGGCCGGGGACGAGGAGTGCGGGCGGGAGACCCGGCGCAGTCGCTCGGCCGGCGGCAGGTCGGCGCCGACGCCCAGGTCCAGGTGGTCGATCAGGTTCAGCGCGATGAACGGCCACGCACCCTGGTTGCCCGGCTCCTCCTGCGCCCACACGTACTGCTGGACGCCCGGGTACTTGGCCATCTCCGCCTGGAGCTCCTTGCCCGGCAGCGGGTACAGCCGCTCGATGCGGACCAGCGCGGTGTCGTTGGCACCCCGCTTGTCCCGCTCGGCGACCAGGTCGTAGTAGACCTTGCCGGAGCAGAAGACGACCTTGCGCACGCCCGCCGCGTTCGCCTCGGCGCCCGGGTCGCCGATCACCCGGCGGAAGCCGCCGGTGGTGAACTCCTCCGTCTTGGAGGCCGCGGCCTTCAGCCGGAGCAGCATCTTCGGGGTGAAGATGATCAGCGGCTTGTGGTGCGGGTTGTGCACCTGCCAGCGCAGCAGGTGGAAGTAGTTCGACGGCAGCGTCGGCATCGCGACGGTCATGTTGTTCTGCGCGCACAGTTGCAGGAACCGCTCGGGGCGGGCCGACGAGTGGTCCGGGCCCTGGCCCTCGTAGCCGTGCGGCAGCAGCAGCGTGACGCCGGAGGTCTGGCTCCACTTCTGCTCGGAGGAGGAGATGAACTCGTCCACGACGGTCTGCGCGCCGTTGACGAAGTCACCGAACTGCGCCTCCCACATGACCAGCGACTCCGGCCGGGCCAGCGAGTAGCCGTACTCGAAGCCCATCGCCGCGTACTCGCTCAGCAGCGAGTCGTAGACGTTGTACCGGGCCTGCTCGTCGGTCAGGTAGAGCAGCGGGGTGTAGTCCTCGCCGGTCTCCCGGTCGACCAGCACCGCGTGCCGCTGGCCGAAGGTGCCGCGCCGGGAGTCCTGGCCGGCGAGCCGGACCGGGGTGCCCTCCATCAGCAGCGAACCGATGGCCAGGGTCTCGCCCATGCCCCAGTCGATCGTGTCGTCGTCGATCATCGCCATCCGGCGCTGCAACTGGGGCAGCAGCCGCGGGTGCACGGTGACCCGCTCGGGGATGTTGACCTGCGACTCGGCGATCCGCTTGACGACCTCCTGGGAGATCGCGGTCTCCACGTGCACCGGGAACTCGGCCTGCGGCTGGGGGACCTCCGCCGGGGCCGGCGCCGACGTGGCGTCCCGCACCTCGGTGAAGACCTTCTCCAACTGCCCCTGGAAGTCCTGGAGCGCCTGCTCGGCCTCCTCCAGCGTGATGTCGCCCCGGCCGATCAGCGACTCGGTGTACAGCTTGCGCACCGAGCGCTTCTTGTCGATCAGGTCGTACATCAGCGGCTGGGTGAAACCGGGGTTGTCGGTCTCGTTGTGGCCGCGGCGGCGGTAGCAGATGAGGTCGATGACCACGTCCTTGTTGAACGCCTGGCGGAACTCGAAGGCCAGCCGCGCGACGCGGACCACGGCCTCCGGGTCGTCACCGTTCACGTGGAAGATCGGCGCCTCGATCATGCGCGCCACGTCGGTGGCGTACATCGAGGAGCGGGACGCGGCCGGGGCGGCGGTGAAGCCGACCTGGTTGTTGATGACGATGTGCACCGTGCCACCGGTGCGGTAGCCGCGGAGCTGCGACATGTTCAGCGTCTCGGCGACGACGCCCTGGCCCGCGAAGGCCGCGTCGCCGTGCAGCGCCACCGGCAGCACGGTGAAGTCCGTGCCGCCCTTGCCGATGATGTCCTGCTTGGCCCGCGCCACACCCTCGACGATCGGGTCGACCGCCTCCAGGTGCGAGGGGTTGGCGGCCAGCGAGACCTGGATCTGCTCGCCGTCCAGACCGGTGAAGGTGCCCTCGGCGCCCAGGTGGTACTTCACGTCGCCGGAGCCGTGCATCGACTTCGGGTCGAGGTTGCCCTCGAACTCACGGAAGATCTGCGCGTACGACTTGCCGACGATGTTGGCCAGCACGTTCAGCCGGCCACGGTGGGCCATGCCGATGACGACCTCGTCCAGCCGCGACTCGGCGGCCGAGTCGATCACCGCGTCGAGCAGCGGAATGACCGATTCGCCACCTTCGAGCGAGAACCGCTTCTGACCGACGTACTTGGTCTGGAGGAAGGTCTCAAACGCCTCGGCCGCGTTCAGCCGGCGCAGGATGCGGAGTTGCTCCTCGCGCTCCGGCTTGGAGTGCGGGCGCTCCACCCGGTCCTGGATCCACTTGCGCTGCTTCGGGTCCTGGATGTGCATGAACTCGATGCCGGTGGTGCGGCAGTACGAGTCGCGCAGCACGCCCAGGATGTCGCGCAGCTTCATCTTCGCCTTGCCGGCGAAACCGCCGACCGCGAACGAGCGCTCCAGGTCCCACAGGGTGAGCCCGTGCTCGGTGATGTCCAGGTCGGGGTGCTTGCGCTGGCGGTACTCCAGCGGGTCCGTGTCGGCCATCACGTGGCCGCGCACCCGGTAGGAGTGGATCAGCTCGAAGACCCGGGCGGCCTTGGTGACATCGTCGTCGTGCGAGGCGTCGATGTCCCGCATCCAACGGATCGGCTCGTACGGGATGCGCAGCGACTTGAAGACGTCGTCGAAGAACTCGTTCTCGCCCAGCAGGAGCTGGTGCAGCACGCGCAGGAACTCGCCGGAGGCCGCGCCCTGGATCACCCGGTGGTCATAGGTGCTGGTCAGCGTCATGACCTTGGCGATGCCCAGCCGGTTCAGGGTGTCCTGCGAGGTGCCCTGGAACTCCGCCGGGTAGTCCATCGCGCCGACGCCGAGGATCAGGCCCTGCCCGGGCATCAGCCGCGGCACCGAGTGCACGGTGCCGATGCCGCCGGGGTTGGTCAGCGACGCGGTGACCCCGGTGAAGTCGTCCATCGTCAGCTTGTTGTCCCGGGCCCGGCGGACGATGTCCTCGTACGCCTGCCAGAACTCGAAGAAGCTGAGCGTCTCGGCCTTCTTGATCGCCGCGACGACGAGCTGCCGGTCACCGTTGGGCTTCACCAGGTCGATGGCGAGACCGAGGTTGACGTGCTCCGGCTTGACCAGCGTCGGCTTGCCGTCCTTCTCCGTGAAGGAGTAGTTCATCGACGGCATGGCCTTCAGCGCCTGCACCATGGCGTAGCCGATGAGGTGCGTGAAGGACACCTTGCCGCCGCGGGCGCGCTTGAGGTGGTTGTTGATGACGATGCGGTTGTCGAACAGCAGCTTCACCGGCACCGCGCGCACGGACGTGGCCGTGGGCAGGTCCCGGGAGGCGTTCATGTTCTTCGCCACCGCGGCCGACGGGCCGCGCAGCGTCACCAGCTCGGGGCCTGCGCTCGGCTCGGCGGGCTGCGCCGTGGGCTTGGGCGCGGGCCGGTCGGCGGGCGTGGCCTTGACCGGCGCCGGCTTGGCGGGCGCGGGCTGTGCCGCCTTGGCGGGGGCCGGCTGCGGGGGGGCTGCCGCGGCGGGGGCCGGCTTGGCGGCGGGCTGCGCGGGGGCCTGGGCACCCGCGGCCGGCTGCGGCGCGGCCGGAGCGGAAGCGTTCGAAGCGGCCCCTGCTCCCGGGCCCGGCGGAGCGGCTACACCCCCCGCCGAGGCTGGGGCCGACGCCCCGTCCTTGCCCGGCTTGTAGTCGGCGAAGAAGTCCCACCAGGCTCGGTCGACCGAGTTCGGGTCCTGGAGGTACTGCTGGTAGATCTCGTCGACGAGCCACTCATTGGGTCCGAACTCGGCGGGCGGGGTCTTCCCCGGCCCGTCCTGGTCGGTCGAGATGCTCGAAGTGTTGGGGGACTGTGGCGACACGGCGGCAACCGCCCTCTTCCGCTTCCTAAGGTGGTGGACAGCGGAAATAAAGGCTACGCCTGTTGGGACGTTTGGTGCAGGCCGCACGGGCTATGCGTCGCGTACATCACATTGATCGACGGGTTTCAGGGCATGAACTGGCGGGAAACACACCAGGTTCCCCCTGTCTCACCCGTATCAGGCAAGGCCGCACCGCGCCCGCACTCCGCTGAATGCGCGCTTCCGTCACCGACCATACGTCAACGGGTCTCCCGGACGTTGCCTGGAAGGGTGACCTGGATGCGGCACCCACGGGGTGATTCGGCCACCCCGATCCGACCGCCGTGCAGGTCCACGGCCCAGCGTGCGATGGCCAGGCCGAGGCCGGTGCCGCCGTCGCTGCCGGGGCCCTTGTGATCAGGCCCACCCCGGTTGAACCGCTCGAAGACCCGGTGCCACTCGGCCTGCGGAATGCCGGGCCCCTCGTCCTGCACTTCGAGCAGCAGGCTCTGCGGCGACTCGCCACACCGGGCCCGCACCGTCACCCGGCCGTGCCGCGGGCTGTGCTTGACCGCGTTGTCGATCAGGTTGGCCACGACTTGGTGCAGCCGTTCCGCGTCGGCGGTGGCGGTGAGGTCGGACGGGGACACGTCCAGGTGGAGGTGGACGTCGCCGCGGGCATGGGCGCCGGCCGAGCCGGGGCTCGCGCCGCTGGCCATGCTGGCCTCCTTGAGGATTCCGGCCAGATACGGCCACACCTCGAAGCGCTGGGTGCGCAGCGGCACCACCCCGTTGTCCAACCGGGAGAGGTCGAGCAACTGCTCCACCAGCCGGCCGAGCCGCTGGGTCTGCTTCAGCGCCGTCCGCATCGTCTCCGGGTCGGCGTCCGACACCCCGTCCACGACGTTCTCCAGCACCGCGCGCAGCGCCGTAATCGGCGTACGCAATTCGTGGGAGACGTTGGCGACCAATTCCTTACGGTGCGTGTCCACCGCTTCCAGGTCGGCCGCCATCCGGTTGAAGGACGCGGCCAGCGCGCCGAACTCGTCCCGCCGCCCGGCCGCCCCCACCCGGCGGGTGTAGTCGCCGTTGGCCATTGCCTGGGTGACTTCCGTCATTTCGTACAGCGGGGCCGTCAGGCCGTGCGCGACGAACTGCGTCACCAGCAGCGAGGCGATGATCGAGAAGATCGTGATGATGCGCAGTTCGGTCTCCGAACGCACCGCCACGAACACCAACAGTGTGGTGATGATCACTGAGACGATCACCAGGGCGCCGAGCGCGGCCTTCACCGAGCGGTACGGGTCGAGCGGGCGCAGCGCTTCCCACAGCCAGCTCAGCGCCGCCTCGCCGCGCTCCCGCAGCCGGGCCCGCACGCCGCCGCGCCCCGGCAGCCCGCTGGACCCCGGGGCCTTGCCGTGTCCGGTACGGGGCCTGGCCGGGCCGTGGCCCCTGTTGTGGCCTGGGTGCCGGGGGTGGCCCGGGGCGCGGCCGGGGCTCCTGGGGTGGCTGGTGGTGCGGCCGGGGCCCTTGCTCTGGCCGCTGCCACTGCCGCGGCCGGTGTGCGCGGTGCGGCCCGCGCCCCGGCCGGTGTGCGTGCTCCCGGTCGTTCCCGGGTCCGTGCCCTCGCCCATGACCTGGCCCTTACGTTCGCTCATCGCCCGCTCTGCTTCCGTGTCCACCCGGTGCCCACTCCTCCGTCCACTCTTCCGCGCACCCCTCTGCCCGTTTTCTCTCTTTTCCTTCTTTTCTTTCGCCTGTTGCTCCGCGCCAGCGCCTGTTGCTCCGCTCCGGCCGCCGGTGTTGCTTCTGCTTCTCCCCCTGCGGCTTCTCCCCCCACGGCCGGTGGCCTGGGGCCGGTGGCTCCCGGTCCCGCGGGCCGGGCCTGCTCGGACCGGTTCTGGCTGGTTCCGGCTGGTTCCCGGCCGGCTTCGGTCGGGCCCGGTTGGCCTCGGTCGGCTCCGGCTGGCTTCGCTGGGCCCGGCGGGCCGTGTCGTGCAACGTTCCTGCACGGCGGGGGCGGGGCTGGATTCGGGTTCGGTTCGGGGGCGGGTTCGGGGCCGGTGTCGCGCTGCGCGTCGCTCCTCGCTGCTTCCTACAGGGTCCGTACCGCTTTGTGTACCGCTCGCGCTCCCCGGTACGCAGGCGTTCTGGGTTTGCGTGGGGCCTTTCGCCGTTCGGTACGGGAAGTGCGTGCGGAGTGTGTCCAGGGCGCTGCGTTGTGTAGCGCTGGGGGTGGGGCGGGGGAGCGGTTGCGGGAGGGGCGGGCTCGGGGATGGTCCGGGCCCGGGCGGTCTGGTTGGGGTGAGCGAAGACGTTGGGGCACGGCTGGGCGCGAACCTACGGCTGGGCGCTGGGGCGATGCGTAACAGAGCCACCCGAAACGGTGCGCCACGGCGATGTGGCGGCGCGGGCCGGGTGGCGGTCGGTGGTGGGGGTGAGGCTGCTGTCGTCTGCTGCGGGCGGCGGGTTCGGCGCGGGTTCGGCGGACCGGGGTGGGGCTGAGTGCGTGGGCTGGGGTTCGCGTTGGCTGGCCAGGGGCGGTCGTGCGAGGTCAGCCGTGCGGGGAGTGCGGGGGCTTCGGGTGTGGTGGGGCCGGCGCGTCGGCGGTCCGGTGCTGGTGGCTGCTGATGCTGATGCTGGTGCGGTGGCGGGGCTCGGGGCGTACGGCTCCGTGGGGCCGGTGGGGCGGGCGGCGCTGGCTGCACTGGTAGGGCTGGCCCGACTGGTGGCCCGCTGGGTGGACTGACGGGGCTGGCGGCGCTGGGTGGACTGACAGGGCTGGCGGCCCGCTGACCGGGTTGGCGGGTGGCCGTGTTGGTGGCGGGTTTGTGCGGAGCGGGGCCTGGCGCGTTGGTGCTCGGAGCGGGGTCCGGCGCGTTGGTGGTCAGTGCGGCGCTCGGTGGGGGAGCCGCACGCTGCCGTACGCGTACCGGCTGGTCACGGGCCCGCGCCGGCGACCCGGGCGGGGGCCCGGAGCGGGCGGCCGGTGGGCGGCCCGGCCGCGCCGTTCACGCGGCCGGCGTCTCCAGCGCGTACCCGACCCCGTGCACCGTACGGATGCGCTCCGCGCCGATCTTGCGCCGCAGTGCCTTGATGTGGCTGTCCACGGTGCGGGTGCCCGATGCGTCCGCCCAGTCCCAGACCTCGGCCAGCAGTTGCTCCCGCGACAGCACCGCGCGCGGGGTGTTCGCCAGGCAGACCAGCAGGTCGAACTCGGTGGGCGTCAGATGCACGTCCGCGCCCCGCACCCGCACCCGCCGCTGCGCGTGGTCGATCTCCAACTCGCCGAGCCGCAGAATTCCGGTACGGGGCGTGTGCGCCGCGAGCGCCGCGCGCTCCACCCGGCGCAGCAACACATGGACGCGCGCGGCCAGTTCGCGCATGGAGAACGGCTTGGTCATGTAGTCGTCGGCGCCGACGCCGAGGCCCACCAGCATGTCGGTCTCGTCGTCGCGCGCGGTGAGCATCAGGACCGGAACCGGCCGCTGCGCCTGCACGCGCCGGCACACCTCAAGCCCGTCGAACCCCGGCAGCATCACATCGAGCACCAGCAGATCGGGCTGCCACGCCTCGGCCGTGTCCACCGCCGCCGGACCGTCCCCGGCCGTACGCACCTGAAACCCCTCGGCGCGCAGCCGAGCCGCTATGGCGTCGACGATCGTCGGATCGTCCTCGACGACGAGCACCCGGCGCTGCGCCCCATTGGCCCCGTTGGCGGCTCCCGCCGCGCCACCGAGGCCGTTGTGTGTCTGCTCCATCTGCCCGCCCCTGCGTTGTCCCTTGCCTGGCGCATCGGGGTTGGTCATCCCCGGCCACCCAGGCGGCATTCGCTGGCAAGCAGCGTAAACGCAGTGTGCGCGGCTCGGCTACGCACCGCGAATCGCGAGGTGGACGACGTCGGGGACGCCTCGGGCAACGGCGATCTCTTCCGTCCGTACGGACGTGAAACCGGCATTCCGCAACGCCTCCTCGAACGCCGGCGACGGCTGCGCGGACCAGATGGCCAGCACCCCGCCGGGGCGGAGCCGCGCCCGGCACGCGGCGAGTCCCGCGGGAGAGTACAGACCGCCGTTGTCCTCGGTCACGGTCCAGTCCGGCCCGTTGTCGATATCAAGACAGAGCGCGTCGTACTGTTCCGGCCGCTCGGCCTGCCCTGCTTGTTCGGGTTGTTCCGGCTGTTCTGGATGTTCCGCGCCTTCGGGGCTGCCGCTCGGGCCGGGGGAGCGCGGGGCGTCGGGGGAGTTCGGCGTCTGCGGGGAGCGCGGGGTGTTCCGGGGTGGCTCGTGCCCGTCCGCGGGGGAACCCGCCGTGGTCGACTTGCCCGCTGCTGAACCGCGCAAATAAGCCACCAGGTCCGTACGGAGGATCTCGGTCCGCGGGTCGGCGACGGCCGATGCCGTCAACGCGCCGAGCGGCCCGTGCAGATGCCAGTCGATCACGGCCTGCTCGCGCTCGGCGACCACGATCCGGCCCCACCGGTCGTCCGCCACCGCCTCCAGCAGGGAGAACCCGACGCCCAGTCCGCCGATCAACACCGTCGGCCGGCCGCTCGATCCGCCCGACGCGCGACGCTCCCCGGCGGCGGCCCCGGCATCCGTGCCCGTGTTGTCCGCCCCGTCCCGGCCCCCCGCGACCCGCTCGGTTTCGGCCGTCCGTACTCCGGCGTCGATCGCCTCGCCATCGCGCGCGCCCCCCCGCGCGTCGAGCGCGGGTAGTGGGGGCGCCCGCGGGGGGTGGCGATCGGCCTGGTGGGCCGGGGGGCGGGGGGGGGCCCGCCCCCGGCGGGGGGGGGCCGGCCGGCCCGGCCCCCCCCCCCCCCCCCCCCTCGACCGGTCGTACGGGGCCGACCGGGGCGGGTTCCGAAGCGGCGAGGTCCACGGTGCTCGGGGTCGTAGCGCGGGTGTCTGCGGGGTGGGCGTCCGCGGCGTGGGCGTTCGAGGGGGCAGCGTCCGCGGTGCTGGCGTCCGAGGTGGTGGGGTACGGCGCGGTGGTGTCCGAGACGGTGGTGCCGGGGCCGGGGCCGGTTCCGGAGGCGTCGGCATCGGCATCGGCCCCGGCGCACGGCGCCGCGGTCTCGGTGGGCGCGGCGGTGGTGAGTGCGGTCAGTGCGGCGCGGATCAACTGCCGCTCCGAGCGCCCGTCGGAGGTGTCCATCAGGAAGCAGCCGTTGGCGATGATCTCCCACACGGCTCCCGTGCCCTGCCCGCGCCGCCGCAGGGCGACCTCCCCGTACGGGCCTTCCCGGCGGTCGACGGTCACCGGCCGACCCTCGATGTCGTACGGCGCGGACTCGTACGGCGCGGCGGACATGGTGCTGGCCTCCGGAGGGGTGCGGCGGGGAGATGGGCGGGGGAACCGGGCCATTTTCGCCACAGCGGGCCGGGTCGGTCCAACGAGATGGGGGGAGGAGGCCGGCGGGCCGGTGGGTGGCGGGCAGCCGGCCGCGGTTCCCCGCGCGATGCCGGCTAGGTCACACACGGTTGCCTATAGTGACGATGATCACATTCTCTTCCTGGGGCCTGCGCCCTCCGGATGGCGGAGGGTGGAGCCGTGCGGCTCCCCGCCGCGTGCTCTGCGAAAGGGGCGAGGGTGACCCGGTCGGATGCGGCCACCGAAGCCGTGGACGGTCCGACACCCGAGGCCGACCCCACCCCGGCGGCGACCCCGCCGCGCTGCGCCGCCCCGTACCCCTTCGCACTCCTTTCCCGCGGCGTCCCCCGCGAGCTTCCCCGCGTCGTCCGGAAGCGCGCCGGTGGCCCGGTCGGAGCGGCCCCCGGCGCCCGCCCGCCCCGGCGCGGCGCCGCGTCCCGCCCCGCACTGCTCCGTACGACCGGGGGCGGATCGGGGCGAGACCGGGCGCAGGCGCGGACACCGCACCACACCGCGGCATCGCGGGCCTTGGGGTCGGAGGCGCCCGGAGCGGGGGCGGGATCGGGAGTCGTGGGAGTCGGAGCAGGAGCCGGCTGGGGCGTCGTCCGTCGACTCGCCGGCGTCCGGTGGCGCGACCGGCTGGCCGTCACCGTGCCGACGCCCGTCCGCACCCCCTTCACGTTCTGCTACGCCATCGTCCTCATCGCCACCGGCCTGTTCGTGGCCTTCGGCGACCCGGGAGCGGTGAACGGGGCGCTGGAGCAGTCAAGTTCGGACGCCTCCAACCTGCGGCACCGGCCGGTGCTCGCCCTGCTGACCAGCGGTGTGTGGGTCGCGGGCGGGCTCATGTCGCCCTCCATCGTGCTGTTTCTCCTCGTACTCACCGCCCTCGAACGGCGGGTGGGCGCCTGGCGTACGGCCGGTGTGTTCGCGCTGGGCCACGTGCTGGCCACGCTGCTCACCGAACTGCCGGTCGCGGCGTCGGTCGCCTCCGGATACCTGCCGCCCAGTTCGCTCGACCGGCTCGACTACGGGATCAGCTACGGCCTGATGGCGAGCGTGGGCGCGCTGGCCGGGCTGCTCAGTCGCGGCGTTCGATGGGCGCTGCTGGGTGCCGTGGGGTCGATGCTCACGCTGGACCTGATCGAACTCGCCGACCCGCTCACCAACTGGGGCCATGTGCTCGCCCTGCTCATCGGTCTGGCCTGCTGGCCACCGCTGCGCAGCCGGGCGGCCCGCGGCCAAGCAGCGGCAGCAGCGCCGCGTGCCCAGGCGGACGCCCCGAGCGCTGGGGCAGGTGCCCCGGGCGCCGAGGTGGACGGTCCGCGCGCCGGTACGGACGGCCCGGGTGTCTCGGGTGCCCCGGGCGCATCCTGAACCCGCGCTCCGACGGCGGTCCCACCGCGAACTGTTGATCGGCCCCGTTCCGAGGGAGGGTGCCGGGTTCCGCGGGAAGCGGACCAGACGGCCACGCGAGCCCGCCCCCGAGTGACGGCCGCACATGGCCGCCCGCCCCCGAGTGACGGCCGCACATGGCACTGACGCCGCCCCTGATGCGCCCCTGATCCGGCGGCTGCCCGCCCTCTCAACCGGAGCTTCGCCGGGAGCGCCACGGTCCGCGCCCTGATCCACCCGCGTCCGTGATCAGACCCCCCAAGAGAGTGGTACGGCTTTAAATCGAACCCGATGTGGAATTCCATTTGGGGAGCGTTTATTCCCGGTCAAAATTTTCTTATTTGAGCGATCAGTCAGGCACCTGCTTCTCTGTAGTCACGCCGGTTCGACCGGTGTGAAATCGCAAGTTCGAAATACTCATGGGGGAAGAATGACCGTCACGCAGGAGGGCCCGGTCGGCACCACGACCGTGACCGCCGTACCCAGTCACCATCCGGTCCGGGTCGATCCCGGAAGGGCCGACATCGCCAAGCTGCACCGACTGCTCCGCGACGGAGCGCGTGCCCTGAACGAACAGTTCGACGACGACGCCCACCTGAATGACGTCATTCCGAAGCCGTGGGGATACGAGTACCGCGCCTTCGTCGACGACTTCTTCGACCTGTGGTCGCTGCACATCGAGCCCGGCGCCGGCACCTCCGTGCACGTGCACCCGCGCAAGCTCACCTATCTGCTCTGCCTCGGTGGCGAGGGCGTGACCACGGGCCTCGGCCGGGCCGACATCCCGGTCAGTGAAGGCACCGTCCTGCGCATCGGCGCCGGCGCCTTCCACGGCACCCGCAACACCGGTGACCAGCCCCTTGAGCTCATCGAGGTCGAGGTCCCGCGGAACAAGTTCGACCTGATCCGGTTGCGGGACGACTACAACCGAGCCGGTACCCCGTACGAGACCACCGCCCTGGAAGAGCCGCAGCACCCGATGCGCAAGGTGCCCGCATTCCTCAACACGAAGATGCGGGCCGCGACGCCCGACGGTCGCTTCCGCTTTGCGCTGCGTACCGGCATGGACATCTTCTACCGGCCCAGCGGGGACGACATCTTCTACATTCCCCTGCACATTTCCGGGGTCATCGCACGGGACGTGGAGATCCTCACCGGAAACCCTCAGGACAACCGTCGGCCGCAGACCGACAAGCAGTACTTCTGCATCAGCAAGAACGCCTGAAAGCCGCCCTGAAGGTAATTCAAAAGACACCTCAAAGACATCTCACAGAAAAGAAGAGAGGCACCACCATGCCCCGCAACGCGGTCATCATCACCGGCCCCGGCTTTCAGGACCACGACGTCGTCTTCACCTACTACCGGCTGCTCGAA
The DNA here is from genome assembly GCF_040240285.1 of Streptomyces sp. HSW2009. Classification (NCBI taxonomy): domain Bacteria; kingdom Bacillati; phylum Actinomycetota; class Actinomycetes; order Kitasatosporales; family Streptomycetaceae; genus Streptomyces; species Streptomyces sp. HSW2009. The sequence continues at coordinate 12,060 of NZ_JBEHZD010000019.1, forward strand.
GAGGGCTGGCACGTCGACGTCGCGACCAAGAACGGCGACGCCGTCACCGGCAAGTACGGCATCCCGCTGCCCATGGACAAGACGGCCCGCCCGCTGATCCCCTTCGAGGAACTCGCGGTCGAGTCGTACGACGTCGTCATCCTCACCGGCGGCCACGAGGCCCCGGACCGCGTCCGGCAGGACCGGCTCGTACTGGACTTCGTCGCCGGCATGGACCGGGCCGGCAAGGTCGTCGCCGGCCTGTGCCACGGTCCCTGGATCATGGTCTCCGCCGGCGTCCTCAAGGGCCGCCGGGCCTGTGCCTACATCGGCCTGCGCGACGACGTCATCAACGCCGGCGCCGACGTCGTCGACAGCGACGTCATCGTCGACGGCAACATCATCACCTGCTCCTACTACGGCTACATGGGCGCCTTCATGCACGCCGTCTTCGAGACCGCCGCGCAGCTCGCCGCAGAGGCCACCGCCGAACAGCAGGCCGCCTGATGACGGCCCGCACCGCGGCCGACCCCTCGGTGCTCGCACTCGACTTCGACGGCGTCATCTGCGACGCCCTGGAGGAATGCGCGCTGGTGAGCTGGCTGGGCATGCACCCGCACGACACCTCGGTTCCCGGTCCTGACCAACTTGCCGCCGTACCCGAAGAGTTCGTGACCCGCTTCCGCAGGGTGCGCGACTACAGCAGGCTGCTCGACCACTTCGTCGTCGCGCACCTGCCGCAGGCGTCGGCGATCGTCTCGCAGGCCGACTTCGACCGGCTCTTCGCCTCCCTGGACCCGGCCACCGTGCGGACGTTCACACAGGCCGCCACCGCGGCCCGTGACCACTTCCGCACCGAAGAGGCCGATTTCTGGCTCGAACTGCACACGATCTACCCCGGTATGGACGCCCTGCTGCGCCGCTTCAACGGCTCGGCCGTCGTCGTCACCGCCAAGGACGCCGATTCCGTACGGGCCATCCTGGCCCGGCACGGGCTCGGGGACACCGTCGCCGAGGTCTTCGGCGAGACCGGCGCCAAGGCCGAGGCCGTCCAGGACGTCAGCGCCCGCTGGGGCGTCCCGGTCGAACGCATCACGTTCATCGACGACAACCTCACCAACGCGGTCCGGGTGGCCGCCACCGGAGCCCGCTCCCGCTGGGCCCAGTGGGGCTACCAGACCCCGGAGCACCGGGCCGAGGCCGAGCGCCTCGCCCTGACGCCGCTGCACCTCGACGAGGTGGCGGCACTGGTACCGGCCGCGCCCGCCGCGGCATAGGGAGCCCCGGCCCACCGCGCGGCCCGGGACGCCTCCTCGGCGCCCCGGGCCCCTCGGTGCTGCCCGAAACCGCGCACCGACCCACCCTCACCGGAGCTGACGTCCATGACCACGCTCGACCCACTGACCACACCCCCGCCCAAACCCGACGCTCCCGTTGCCCCGACTGCCCCGACTGCCCCGACGGACCCGTCTGGTTCGACTGGATCGACTGGCCCTGTTGGCTCTGCGGGCCCGGTTGGCTCCGCTGCGCCCGCCAGCTCTGCCGCTTCTGTTGGTCCTGTAGGCACCGTCGGCTCCACAGGACCCGCTGCTCCCGCCGGCCTTGCCGTTCCTACCGGCCCTGCCGCTCCTGCCGGTTCCGGAACTCCGACCGGCTCCACCGTTCCCGCCACCTCTCCCGCCCCCACCGCCCCGCTCGCCCCTCCCGGTCGCGCCCCTGCCGATCGTGCCGCCGCGGGCGCCGCTACCGCTGCCGCCGTTCATGCGGCGCCTCTTGCCGATCCCACTCCTCCTGCTGGTCCCGCTGGTCCTACCGGCTCGCGTACGGGCTTCGTCGCCCAACTCGTGTTGCTGGCCGTGCTGGCGGCGGCGATCCCGGCGCAGTTGTACCTCGCAATCCCGCTGGCGGACCCGGTCGGCGACTTCTACGACGTCGGCCCGGACGCCGCCGCCTGGACGGGCAGCGCCTTCTCCCTCACGTACGCGCTCGGCTTCCTGCTCTTCGGACCGCTGTCCGACCGGTACGGCCGTCGCCCGGTACTGGTCGCCGGCGCGCTGGCACTGGCCGCGGCCTCCGCCTTGGTCCCCCTCGCCCCCTCGTACGGCTGGTTCCTCGCACTGCGCGCGCTCCAGGGGCTCGCCGCCGCCACGTTCGCGCCCGTCGCGCTCGCCTATGTCGCCGAACGCGCCCCCGCAGCGCGCCGACCGCTCGCCCTGTCGGTGCTCACCACCGGGCTGCTCGGCGCCGGGCTCGCCGGCCAGGCGTTCGGTCAGGCCGTGGCCGGTCAGGGCGCCTGGCGCGCCGCCTTCTGGCCGGCCGCGATCGTCTATCTGGTGGCGGCCCCACTTTTGCAGCGGCTGCTGAGCGTTGACCCGGTGGGCTCGGTAGCTCCAGTAGCTCCAGTAGCACCAGTAGCACCGGCAGCCCCGGTGGGCGGGACCGCGTCCGCGGGCTCGGAGGCTCAGGTGGTCCAGGTAACTCCAAAGGCCCCGGCGGGTCGGGTTGGCGGGTCTGCTCGTTCCGGTGGGGCTGGCGGGTCTCGTGGATCCGCTCGGCCCGGTGGGCCTGATCAGCCCCGTGGAGGCGAAGGGGCTGGTGCGTCTGCTCGTCCTGTGGGGTCTGATGGGCCTCACGGACCTGACCGGCTTGGCAAGCCTGATCGGTCTGGCGAGCCTGGCGGACCAGGCGAATTTGGCAGGTCTGCCCAGGCGCCCCCGGCCGTCCCGGCCGCCTCGGCAGGCGGCGTCGGCAGCGTGCTCCGCACTATGGGCCGGCTGCTGCGGACACCCGCCGTGCTCGCGGTGTTCTGCGCCGCGCCTGCCGTCTTCGGCAGCTTCGTCGCCCTGTACGCGGTGCTCGGCGACCACCTCACCGCGGAACACGGCTACTCCAGCGCCGAGCTGCTCGGCGTACAGGCCGTCGGAGCGCTCGGGCTCCTCGCGGCCCCGTTGGTGAGCCGGTACGCGGGCGCCCGCGGCCCCCGCTTCCTGTCCGTCACCGGATACCTGACCGCGCTCGGCGGCCTGCTCCTCGCCCAGGTCACGGCGGCCCCCGCGGTGCTGGTCGCCGGCAGCGTGGTCTTCGTCGCCGGGATCGGCCTCGTGGTGCCCGGTCTGGTGGGGCTGTTGCACCACCTCGTACCGCACGCCAGGGGAGCGGCCGTCTCCTGCAACACGGCCGTACTCTTCCTCGGCGCATCGCTCGGCCAGAACCTCGCCGCCGCCGGCTCGTACCACGCGGTCGGCACCGTACTGGCCGTCGCACTCCTCGCCGCAGCGGTCGCGGTTGCAGCAACGGACCGGCTCGCCACCCGCGGTGGAACCTGACGCCGCCCCTCCCACGTCCTGCACCTGCCCGCTCGCACGACAGCCGCGCCCCCACGGACCGCCGCGCCCCGCGCGCGCCCGTGCGCACCCGCGTGGTGGTCCGGCTGATCGCGACCCGCCGCCCCGTCCACGCACGCACGCCCTCGTCGCCCCACCCTTACATCGCCGCGCGAACACCCCCGTCATCCGATCCTTGGACGACGCCCCCCGCTCCACCCCCTTGGAGGCACTCCCATGAGCCCCTACCGGCTCTTCGCTGGTCCCGCCACTGCCACCGCCGATACGACCCCTGCCAACACCGTTGCCGCTGCTGCTGGTTCGCCGGCCGCCACTCACCAGAGGGCACCGGGCCCTATCCGCCAGGCGTCGGCGCTCGCGCCGCGTACACGCGTCACGCACGGCTCCGCCAACGGATGCGCAGCCCCCCTCACGCCCGGCCACGCCATACCGGAGCCCGGCAGCACGTCGCCCGCAACCAACGGCGAACACCGCACCCCGCGCAACGACCGCCCGACCCACAACACAACTCCAACTCAGGCACCGGCACAGACTCCGTCCCCGACTCGGACCCTGACTCCGTCGCGCGTACGGGCGTCGACTTCGACTGCCGCTCCTCCGACCCGGGCCACCGCCCCAGCCCAGGCCCTGGCACCGGCCAAAACTCCGGCCCAAGCCCTGGCGCAGGCTGCGTCCCCGACTTCGGCCCCGGCCCAGACACCAGATCAAGCCCTGAACCCGGCCGCGGCCCCAACCCGGGCCCCGGCCTTGGCTCTGACCGCGCCCCCGGCCCCAACACTGGCCGCGATCCCGCCCACCGCGGCGGGCCCGTCCCACTCGACTCACGTCGCAGTGACTCCCCGCCGGGCCCGCGCCACCAGCACCACACACGACACCTAGCAGGAACCTCGCACGCCCGCCTCCGGCCGCCCCGCTGACCAGGGCATCGGATGGCTGCGGGCCGCACCGTACGAACCACGGAGGCTGACACCCATGCCGACATCCCTGCCGACACCGCTGTCGACCGCGCCGGCTCCCGACCGCCGGCGCCCACCCGACCCGAGCGCTCAACGCCGGAGCCCGGACACTCCAGGTCCCGCAGAGCAGAGCCTCGAAGGTCCGAATCTCGAAGGTCCGGGCCCCGGCGGCGCCGGCGACGGGCGTATGGGCGACCGGCACACGGGCCGCGCCGGACCGTCGGCCCTCGTCCTCTTCGGTGCGACGGGCGACCTGTCCCGCCGCAAGTTGCTGCCCGCCCTGTACGACCTGACCCAACGGGAGCTGCTGCCACCCGGCTTCCCCGTGATCGGCTTCGCCCGGGACGGCGGCACGGAGTTCGAGCGCCTCGCGCGGGAGGCGGTGCGCGCCCACGCACGTACCCCGTTCCGCGAGCAGGTGTGGGCACGGTTCGCCGAGGGGCTGCGGTTCGTGGCGGGCGAGTTCGGCGACGACACGGCGTTCGAGCTGCTGCGCAAGGAACTCGACGCACTGCCGACGACCGGTGGCAACGCGGCCTTCTACCTGTCCGTGCCGCCCCGGCTCTTCCCACTGGTAGTAAGGAAGTTGGCCCGACATGGACTGACCGTGCAACAGGGCCAGACATGGCGGCGGGCCGTGGTCGAGAAGCCCTTCGGGCACGATCTCGCCTCGGCACGGGAGCTGGAGGCCGTACTCGACGGGGCGTTCGCGCCGGAACAGGTCTTCCGCGTCGACCACTACCTGGGCAAGGAGACCGTCCAGAACCTGCTGGCCTTCCGGTTCGCCAACGCCCTCTTCGAGCCGGTCTGGAACCGTTCGTACGTCGACCACGTGCAGATCACCATGGCCGAAAGCATCGGCATCGGCGACCGCGCCGGCTACTACGACGGCGTCGGTGCCGCCCGCGACGTGCTCCAGAACCACCTGCTCCAACTGCTCGCCCTGACCGCCATGGACGAACCCGCCGCCTTCAGCGCCGATGCCATCGCGGCCGAAAAGGCGAAGGTGCTGCGCGCCGTACGGCTGCCCCAGGACCTGGCCCGCGCCGCGGTGCGTGGCCAGTACGCGCCGGGCGCGGTCGACGGCCGCCCCGTGCCGGGCTTCTGCGGGGAGGCGGGCATCGCCCCCGGCTCCCGCACCGACACCTACGCGGCCGTGCGCCTGGAGGTCGACAGCCGACGGTGGGCGGGCGTGCCGTTCTACCTCCGCACCGGGAAGCGGCTGGCCCGGCAGGTCACGGAGATCGCGGTCGCCTTCCAGGACGTGCCGCGCTCGCCCTTCACGGCCACCGCCACCCGGCGGCTCGGCCCGAACACGGTGGTCTTCCGAGTCCAGCCGGACGAGGGCGTTTCCGTACGGCTCGGCTCCAAGGTCCCGGGCAGCTCGATGGAGATCCGGGACGTGACCATGGACTTCGCGTACGGGTCGAGCTTCACCGAGTCGAGCCCGGCGGCCTACGAACGGCTGCTCCTCGACGTACTGCGCGGCGACGCCCTGCTGTTCCCCCGCGCGGAGGAGGTCGCCCTGTCGTGGGGCGTCCTCGACCCGGTCGAACGCCATTGGGCGGAATCCGGCGCGCCCGAGCCGTACCCGGCTGGGAGTTGGGGGCCTGCGGCGGCCGACGCACTGCTCGCCAGGGACGGTCGACGCTGGCGGCGCCCCTGAGCCCGTCCCGCCGCCCGCCCGTCCGCCCTCGATGCACAGACCACATCCCCAGACCGGCCAGCCGCACACCAGACAACCGCAATCCAGCCAGGCAACCAGAAAGCAGGGAGCACCGGCATGTCCACCGTCCTGTTCGTCCTCACCAGCCACGGAGAACTCGGCACCAGCGGAAAGCCGACCGGATTCCACCTGGGCGAGACCGTCGAGCCCTGGCGGATCTTGCGCGAGGCAGGTCACGCCGTGGAGTTCGCCTCGATACGGGGCGGCTGGCCGCCCATGATCGGCCACGACCCGGCGGACGCCACCCACGCGGCGTTCCTCGTGGACCCGGGCGGCGGCGGTCTGGTCCACACCGCCCCCCGCCCCGATGAGGTCGACCCGACCACCTACCGGGGCGTGTACTTCGTCGGCGGCCACGGCACCATGTGGGACTTCACCGGCCACCCGGCGCTGCACCGGATCATCCGCACGGTGTACGGCAGCGGCGGTGTGCTCGCCGCGCTCTGCCACGGCCCGGCGGCCCTGGTGGGGGTGCGGCTCGACGGCGGGCGGCTGCTGCTCGACGGACAGGCCGTCACCTCGTTCTCCCACGAGGGCGAGATCGCGCGTGGGCTCGAATCCGTCGTGCCCTTCTCCCTCCAGAAGGCGCTGGAGGGAGACGGCGCCATCTACTCCTGCGCCCCGGACCGGCAGCCGCATATCGTGGTCAGCGGACGGCTGGTGACGGGCCAGAACCCGCAGTCCGCCGCTGGTCTCGCCCACCACGTGGTGGAGTTGCTGGCCGCATCCTGAGGCCGGGCCCAGCCGCACCCGGTCCGGTCCCTCACCCCTGGCGGGCGAGGGACCGGACCGCCTGGGGCCGTGCCCGGTCGGGCCCGCCTCAGAGTGCGGTGCAGACGGTGACGTCCCGCTCGTCGAGCAGCGGGACCACCTGGCCGAGTACCAACGTCCGGAAGTGCGCTGACTCCCGGTGCGCGGCGAGCGCCGCCTCGTCTGCGTACCCCTCGAACAGCACGAACGCCCGCTGGTCCTCCCGTGCTCGCACGGCCCGGTACTCCAAACAGCCCGGCTCGGCCCGACTGGCCGCCACGATCTGGGACAACAGACTCGCCACCCGCTCGTCCTCGCCGTCCTTGGCGCGCCAACGCGCCACCACATATATCGCCATGGAATTTCCTCCGATTCTTTTCGGCCGTGCGGACGGTGAAAAGAATTCGCCGCCATGTTGCTCCATTTACGCAGCCTAGCCGCGAAATTCTCCAAGTGGCTCATCAGGAAATCAATTCCTGTGATGCCCGACGCCTTTCGGTCCATGCGGGAGCCCGCCGGGACCAGCCTTCAGGTAGGGATTCCCCGGTGGCCAGGTACATGGCGTGCGCCGCGACCGCGACGACCGAGGCGGGATTCTGACCGGTGATGAGCCGACCGTCGACGACCACATGGCTACGGAACGGCTCCCCCGCCTCGTACCGGGCGCCGCGCTCAGTCAGCGCCTCATCGAGGAAGTACGGGACGACGCCGTCGAGCCCCACGGCGCGCTCCTCGGCCTGGGTGAAGGCGGTGACGGATCGTCCTTCGACGAACGGGCGCCCGTCCGGCCTGAGGACCGGCAACAGGGCGCCGACGCCGTGGCAGATGGCCGCTAGTACTCCGCCCGAGGCCGCGAACTCGGTGAGGAACCGGGCGAGATGCGCGTCCTCGGGCAGGTCGACGATGGCGCCATGGCCACCCGCTACGAACACGACACCGAAGTCGGCGGGATCGAGCTCGTCCGGTGTCACGGTCTGCGCCAGCCGATCCCGGACGAGCGGGTCCTCCAGGAACATCCGCTGCGGTGGATCGGAACGGTCCACTCCGCCCATGGGTGGGGTGGAGGCGCGCGGGGCGGTGAAGGCGTAGTCCCAGCCCGCGGTGGCGAGGGCCAGCCACGGATAGGCGGCCTCCGGCAGCCAGAACCCCGCCGGGCGACCGCCTGGCAGCCGTTCGACGCTCGTGAGGACGATAAGTCCCCGACTTTGCGTGGGCGCTTGTGCAGGCATCATTGCCTCACTTTCCCCTCGGGTTCCGATCCATTGAAGCATGCAAGCGATTTATTGCCCCTCATAAATGGCTCTATGAGGGGGATGCGGTTGATTATTTGAAGCGGGTCATCGGGGGCCGTAGATTCCGAGATATCGGAAGCGGCCCGGGAGTTCCCTGGCCGGAGTTTTCTCGCAACCTGGAGAGCCACCATGGCTAAGAAGGTCCTTTTCGCCCTGACCAGCCACGACCAGCTCGGTGACACGGGCCGGAAGACCGGCTTCTACGTCCCCGAGGTGGCGCACCCCGCCGAGGTGTTCCGCACCGCCGGCTACGAGATCGCCTACGTCTCCGTGCGCGGCGGCTCCGCCCCGCAGGACGGCATCACTGGCGACGACGCCGTCGTCTCCGCCTTCCTCGACGACCAGGCCACCGCCGATGCCCTGGCCGCCACCCCCACCCCGCAGGAACTCAGCGCGGAGGACTTCGACGTCATCTACTTCGCCGGCGGCCACGGCACCATGTGGGACTTCCCGGACTCCGCGGAACTCACCGAACTCGCGGCTGGCATCTACGAACGCGGCGGCGTCGTAGCGGCCGTCTGCCACGGCCCGGCCGGCCTGGTGAACCTCAAGCTGAGCGACGGCTCGTACCTCGTCGACGGCAAGCAGGTCGCCTCCTTCACCGACGACGAGGAGTCCGCGGTCGGCCTCACCGACGTGGTGCCCTTCCTGCTACAGAGCAAGCTGGAGGAGCGCGGCGCCAAGTTCACCAAGGCCCCGAACTTCACCGAGCACGCCGTCGCTGACACCCGCCTGGTCACCGGCCAGAACCCGGCCTCGGCCGCCAAGGTCGCCCAGTTGACCGTCGCCGCACTCGCCGGCTGACCCGGCTTAGCTCCACCAGGTCCGCCCGGCGGACCCACTCCTGCGTGCCGTGGAACCCCCGCCTGCGGCACATGGGGAGGGGTCCGTCGGGCTTTCCGTACGATGACTGGTGAACTGGCGTAATTCTGACGTAGTCGGTACCCCCGATCGATGCGGCGCGTCATGAAAATGATGACCTGAACAAGGATTGATCCGTTCGGAAGACAACGGGGGATGTCTTGTCCGTACAACTCACCTGGCTGCGCACGTTCGTGACCGTGTACCGCCTCGGTTCCTTCACCAAAGCCGCCCACAAGCTCGGCATCTCACAACCGGCCGTCACCCACCAGATCCGCAACCTTGAGCAGGAGATGGGCCGCTCGCTCTTCGACCGGCTGCCGAACGGTGCGCAACCGACCTCGGCCGCCGACGGCCTGCTGCGCGAGGTGCAGGGTCCGGTGGACGCCCTGGGGCACGCCGTCGAACGCTGTCTGGGCAAGGAGGTGGTGGACCGACCGCTCTACGTCGGTGGCCCCGTTGAGCTCGCCACCACCCGACTCGTCCCCGCCGTCAGCGACCTCGTCGCGGAGGGCCTGCAACTCCGCTTCCGCTTCGGCCTCGCCGACGGCCTCCTGGACGACCTGGCAACGGGCGAACTCGACCTCGTCCTGTCCACGATCAGGCCGCGCGCCCGAGGCATCAGCGCCACCCCGCTCGTGGACGAGGAGTTCGTCCTCCTGGCCTCACCCGAACTCGCCGAGCGGGTTTCCCGCGAACGCCTCGCCACCGAAGGCCCGGCGGCCATCGCGAGCATCCCACTCATCAGCTATGCCGAATCGCTGCCGATCATCCGGCGCTACTGGCGTACGGTCTTCGACACCGTGCCCGTGATGACCCCCGCGGTCGTCATCCCTGACCTGCGCGGCGTGCTCGCTGCGGTCAAGTCCTCGGCGGGCATTTCCATCCTCCCCACATATCTGTGTGCCGAGGAACTGGCGACCGGCGCCGTCGTGCCCCTGCTCCGGCCGGAGGTGCCGCCGATCAACACCTTCTATCTGGCCGTCCGCCAGGGCGAACTCTCCCACCCCCAACTCGCCCTGCTCCACGGCCACCTGCTGATGAAGGGCCAACTCTGGACCTGACTCCCTGAGCCGTTGGGGCTCAGCCACGTGTGGCATGGGCGGAGTGCGCGGAAGGGGTGGAGTGCGCCGCCCGATCGAGTCACGTGCACCGGACAGAGTGCGCAGGACCCTTCCCTTGACCTGCGTGAAGCCTCGCTTGACCAACAGGAACCAAGCGGCCACGGTCGACTTGCCAACGGATTCCGCGGCGCCACGCTGCTCCGCTTCGACGGCCGGCGTGCCGATGCCCGCGCTCACCCGTCGGCTGCCCGTCAGCCCCGTGGCCCGTATTGCGGAACGGAACGAGACGGCCGAGGTCGCTGCGGTCCCTGCACGATTCAGCGCTGCGCGCACGTGGGAGAGGGTGCGCCGGGCCGGGGCGGTCAGCCATGGGCCGCTGTGGAGCATGTCTAACGTGGCTTGCAGTGCCATGGGTCTACCTCGCATCCGGCGGATCGGCTGGGGTGGGGAGAGAGAAGAGGGTGAGGAAGCGCTCGACCGCGGTCAGGTCACCGTCCACGATCAGATCGCTGGCCTGGGCGGCATCGGTCAGATGGCGTCCGCCGTATATGACGGAGGCCAGGGCTTCCGGGGTCCCCTCTATCGTCGCGTCGGCCACCGCGCCGGAAGCCCTGTCGACCTCCAGCGCGCCGTTCTCCACCGTGGCGTGGAAGCTGTGCTGCCCCATGCGCAGCTCGTAGGAAGCCTGGACGCCGCCGGCGGTCTCCGGGTCGAAGTTCGTCCGGAGAGAGAGGACGAACGAGGCGGGGCTGAGATGGGCGTCGCGGGGCTGTGACGGCGAGCGGGCACCCCAGCGGCCCAGGTCGCGAATGATCGGCTCCAGTTCGAGCCCCCATTCCGTGAGCTCGTACACCCGCGAGCTGGCCGGCGGCGGCAACGTTCGTCGACGGGCGACACCAGCCTCCTCCAGCTCGTCCAGGCGGTGCGAGAGGACGTTGCTGCTGATGCCGGGCAGATCCGCCCGTAGGTCGCTGTACCGCTTGGGCCCCAACAGGAGTTCACGTACCACCAGTAGGGCCCAGCGCTCCCCGACCAGGTCGAGTGCGTGCGCCATGCCGCATGCGTCGTGATAGCTGCGCTTCGTGGTCATGACGCCACTCTACGCCTCTAAGTCCTAAAAGGAAAGTGGGCACTTGTTTTTTAGGACCAGGAGTTGCTACGTTACTTCCACGACCTCCGCGGTGCCCGTGGAGATGTCGGAGCGTGGGCGCGACCCCTGGCCGGCTTGGCCCGGGGCGCCAACGAACTGAGGAGTCACCGCGATGCGCATGGTCTTCATCAACCTGCCGGTCCGCGACGTGAAGCGCTCGACCGAGTTCTTCCGCGAGCTGGGCTTCGAGTTCAACGACGAGTTCGCCAGCGAGAGCACCGCGGCCATGGCCATCGCGGAGAACGTTCTCGTGATGCTCCTGACGGAAGAGCACTTCAAGAGCTTCATCAACGGAGAGATCGCCGACGCCACGAGCGTCAAGGAGGTCCTCACCTGCCTCACCGCTGAATCCAGGGAGGAGATCGACGAGATGGTCGCCCGCGCCATAGCGGCCGGCGGCAAGCCGTGGAAGCCGGCGACCGAGCACGGCCCGATGTACGGAGGCAGCTTCCAGGACCTCGACGGTCACGTGTGGGAGCTGGCCCACATGCCCCAGGCGTAGGGCCCCGAAGCGACGGGCCGGACGTCGCTCGACGCGGCGGTCGGACTGATCGGGTACTCCAGCGGGGCGCCCGGTCGCAGCCGCAGTCGGACAAGACGAGCACAGCGGCTACTGGCTCCATGGCGCATGGCGGGGGAGTGCGCCGCGGGATCTTGCACCACAAGTCGTCCGGTCACCACGGTGCGTGGCGCCCTCGTGGTGCCCTCAGAGGCTCGGCGGCTCGGGGCGCACGAGGCCGCTCTGGTAGGCGATGACGACGAGTTGAGCCCGGTCGCGGGCGCCGAGTTTGGTCATGGCTCGCTGGATGTGGGTGCGGACGGTCAGCACGCTCAGTACGAGCTTCTGGGCGATCTGGTCATTGGACTTCCCGTGCGCCGCCAGGGTGGTGACTTCTTGTTCGCGGGGAGTGAGGTCGGCGAGACGCTCGACCGGGGCGAGCGGTGGTCCGGAGGCGGGGGTGGTGAGGAAGCGGGTGATGAGGGCCTGGGTGGCGCCCGGGGACAGCAGGGCTTCGCCGGCCGCGACGGTGCGGATACCGCCCAGCAGGGCATCCGTGGTGACGTACTTGCCGAGGAAGCCACTGGCGCCGACGCGCAGCGCCTGGGCCACGTACTCCTCCGTCTCGAACATGGTCAGGATGAGCACACGGGTGCCGACGAGTTGAGGTTCGGCGCAGATGGTGGCGGTGGCGGCGAGGCCGTCTGCACCGGGCATGCGAATGTCCATGAGGACGACGTCCGGCCGGCAAGCGCGGGCGAGTTCCACGGCTTGGTGGCCGTCGGCAGCCTCGCCGACGACTTCCATGTCATGGCAGGAGTCGATCAGGAGCCGAAAGGTGCCGCGCAGCAGTGCCTGGTCGTCGGCGAGCAGGACGCGGATCGTCAACGGGATTCCTCGGGGCCTCGGCCGGCTGGGGCGTCCGCCGGGGTGTGGGGTTGGAAGGGTAGGGCGGCCGTGACTTCGAAGCCACCTTCGGGGCGCGGACCGGCGCGCAGCTCGCCGCCGACGGAGTGGGCACGCTCGCGCATTCCCATCAGCCCGTATCCGCCGCCGGGCATGGGCGGGAGGGCACCATCGTGGGCAGCGCCGTCGTTGGTGATGGTGATGAGAAGGCGCGAGGTGTCGTAGCGGAGCCGCACTCGGGCGGTGTGGTCGGCGGCATGTTTGGTGGCGTTGGTCAGGGCTTCTTGGATGATGCGGTAGGCGGTCAGGTCGACTCCAGGAGACAGGGGTCGGGCCTCTTCCTCGGTGGTGACGGTGACGGCGAGGCCGGCCGATGCGCAGGCCGCGACCAGTTCCGGTAGGCGGTCCAGGCCCGGGGTGGGCGCCAGCGGGTCGGCGACTGGGTCGGCGGTGTGGCGTAGTACGCCCACGGTGGCGCGAAGTTCGAGGAGAGCGGAGGTGGTGGTGCCGACCAGGTCGGCGAGGATCTTGCGGGTCTGGTCGGGCTGGGTGGTGGCGAGGTGGGCGGCGGTCCCGGCCTGGGCGTGGGCGACGGCCATGTGGTGGGCGACGGCGTCGTGGAGTTCGCGGGCGATGCGCATGCGCTCCTCGGCGACGCGGAGTCGTGCCTCCTCTTCGCGGGTGCGTTCGGCGTGCGCAGCGCGTGCCTTGACGGATTCGAGGTAGGCGCGTCGGAAGCGGCTCGTACCGCCAAGGGACACCGGCAGCAGGAGCCACAGGATTGTGCCCACGGTCCTGAGGACGAAGTCGTCGCCGAGCGGTGCAGCCGCCAGTGAGGTGGCCACCAGTACGGCCACGGTGGCGGAGCCGTAGATGTTCGTGGTGCGTGAGTCGGTGAGCGCGGCGACCCAGTACAAGGCGGTCATGACGGGGGCCAGCAGCAGGGGGCTCGGCAGATATCCGCGGGCAGTCAGCACAGCCGCCGCCGTGGCGGGGGCCGCCAGGGTGGCACGCGGATGGCTGCGGGCTGCCAGGACGGCCGCGCCGGAAAGGACGAGGATCCAGGCGGGCCACAAGGCACGTGGAGGGGAGGATTCAGATGTACTTATCTGGGCCCCGAAGAGGGTGCAGACGCACAACGCCACCGCCGTCACCACGTCGGTGGGGCGGGTATGGCGTTCCGCGCGCCGTTCGAGGTTGCTGGTCATCGGGCTCTCCGTGTGGGGGTGTGCCGAGGTCCATGGTCGCCGATGGGGACGAAGGCGGAAGCGCGGACCGCCCGAGGCACCGTGCCCGGGCGGTCCGGTGGGCGGGCGGTCACTTGGGTGCCCGTACCGGCCCGGTCGAGTCAGCTCCGAACTGGTCGGTCCGACTGCCCGAGCGCCTCGCCCTCCACGTCGACGCGGGGCAGGATGCGGCCCAACCAGTCGGGCAGCCACCAGGCCCGTGTCCCGAGCAGGGCCAGTACGGCCGGCACGATCGCCATACGAACTACGAAGGCGTCGAAGAGCACCGCGGCGGCCAGGCCGAACCCGAGCATCTTGATCAACGATCCCTCTTCCCCGATGAACCCGGAGAAGACGGCGATCATGATCAGCGCAGCGGCCGTCACCACCCGGGCGCTGTGCCGGAATCCGGACACGACGGCCTGACCAGCGCCTTCGCCGCGGGCGTACGACTCCCGCATCCGAGAGACCAGAAACACCTCGTAGTCCATGGCGAGGCCGAAGACGATGCCCATCATGAAGATCGGCATCAGGCTCATGATCGGCCCGGTCTGCTCCACTCCGAACAGGCTCGCAGCGTGCCCTTCCTGGAAGACCAACACCAGTACGCCCAGCGCCGCCAGTACGGAGAGGACGAAGCCCAGAGCCGCCTTGACCGGCACCAGAACGGATCGGAAGACCACCAGCAGAAGGACCACGGCCAAGCCACCCACTACGACCAGGTACGGCACCAGCGCGGACTGCACCTTCGCCGCGATGTCGATGTTCAGCGCGGTCGTGCCGGTGACCTCGAACGTCGCCGATGCCCGCTCCTCCACGGCTGGACGGTCGTCACGGATCGACTCCACCAGGTCCTTGGTTTTCTCGTCCGTGGGACTGGTCGACGGGGTGGCTCGGAAGACGGCCGTGTCACCAGCTCGGTTGAAGCTGGCGGGCGAGACCGACACGATCCCGTCCGTGCCACCGATCCGGTCCCTGACAATGCGCGCCGCCGCCCGCGGGTTCGGCGCCTGCTGTGCATCCACGACGATGGTGAGCGGCCCATTGAAGCCGGGGCCGAAACCCTCGGCGAGAGCGTCGTAAGCACGGCGTTCGGTGCTGCTGGTGGACTTGGCCTCGTCACCCGGCATGCCAAGTTGCAGCGAGGCCGTCGGCACGGCCAGTGCACCCAGCCCGACCACGCCGAGCACCAGGACCGCCACGGGGCGGCGCAGTACGAAACGGGCCCAGCGCGTACCCAGGTTGGCGCGCCCTTCAGAACTTGGCTCACCACTGTTCGACGGCGCGGCCAGGCCGGCCCCCCGCTGACGGCCCTTGCGAGCCCCGCGTGCCAGTACTGCGTTGGGCCAGAACCCGAGCAGTGCGGGAACGACCGTCAGTGCCACCAGCACGGCGACCGTGACGGCCCCCGCGGCGGCCAGGCCCATCTTCGTCAGCGTGGGTATTCCCACCACCGACAGGCCCGCCAGCGCGATCACCACGGTGACCCCGGCGAACACGACCGCCGACCCGGCGGTCCCCACCGCGACTGCCGCTGCCTCCTGGGCCGCCCGGCCGCGCTCGCGCTCCTCCCGGTAGCGGGACACCACGAACAGGGCGTAGTCGATGCCCACAGCCAGGCCCAACATCATGCCCAGGGTGAGAGTGTCCGCCGACAGCCCCAACGGCCCCGCCAACAACACGATGGCGAAGAGGCTCACGGCAACGCCCACCAGCGCGGTCAGCAGGGGCAGCCCCGCCGCGGCCAGCGATCCGAACGTGATCAGCAGGACGACCGCCGCGGCAGCGAGCCCGATGATCTCCGCGGCCCCGCCGGGCCCGCCGCCGCTGTCCATCGCAGACCCACCGGTCTCCACCGTCAGGCCCGCCGCCCGGGCCCGATCCGTTGCCCCGTTTACCACCGCCCGGCTGGCGTCGGTGACTTCGGAGGACTGCACCCGGTAGGTGACGGTCGCGTACGCCGTCGAACCGTCCTTGCTGACGGCATCCGACTCGAACGGGTCCGTCACATCGGCCACCTGCGAGCCATCGCCCAGCATGCCGACCGCCCCGTCGACGGCTTGTCGGGCCTTGCCCGTGGTCACCTGCTGCCCGTCCGGCGCGACGAAGACGACCCTGGCGGTGGCGCCGTCCGCCGCTGCCCCCGGGAAGCGCTCTTCCAGCAGGTCGAACGCCTGTTGCGCCTCGATTCCCGGCATCGAGAACTCCTCGTCGGAGGGGCCCGACGCCTGTGCGGCGCCCACCGCGACCGCGGCCAGCACCCCCAGCCATATCAGGAGGACCCGCCCACGCCGCCGAAAGGCGCCGCGCCCGAGCCGGTACAGAAATGTCGCCACGTCAGGGTCTCCCTCTCCACAAGCGATGACTGCTCAAGGCTCGCCGGGAGGGGCCCGCCCCGTCGTCATGCGGCTACGGACATTGCGAGCTACTGCATCCGCACCACCCACTACTGAATGCGCAGTAGTCCGCACGACGCCCCGGGCCTGCCGTACGCCTCGGCCGCATGCAGCACCGCCCCTCGCCCAGCCCCGTGAAACGGCCCCGTGCGCTAGTCAGCGGCACGGACGCCACGGCCTGAACGGTCCCGGTGCGCCCAGTAGCCCCCGCCGGGCATGGCACAGCGCGGTGACGGCATCGACACCGGACGCACCGGGATACCGTCCCCCCCCGCTCTGACCAGCAAGCGCCCTTCACCGCCCCAAGGAGGAAGCCCCTGCTCAGGGCGAGACCAACACGGAGTAAAGCGGCCCGACGAAGGGTTCGACAGGAGGAGGCCAGGCAGGAGGCGTCGCCGTGCGATTCCGGGCGCCAGCGTCGCTGGATACCGCAGACCGATTAACTGATCGCTCACAGCGAACAAGGCTCGGGGAACATTGGGAGCCTCACATGCATTGAGTCGATGTAGCTCAACTTGCCTGCCGAAGGGGAGATCATGGCTTCGCTGTCTACACCGCTCACCCTGCCTGTGCTGCCGCTCGACGACGAGGTCGTACTGCCCGGCATGGTCGTGCCGCTCGACCTGACGGACGCCGACGTGCGGGCCGCCGTGGAGGCCGCGCAGGCCGCCGCCAGGTCCGACAGCGGCGCGGCGAGCGGTGCAAAACCACAGGTGCTGCTGGTGCCGAGGATCGAGGGGACCTATGCGGCGGTGGGCACTCTGGGCACCGTCGAACAGGTCGGGCGGCTCTCCGATGGCGACCCGGGCGCGCTGATCCGTGGCGTCCACCGGGTGCGCGTCGGCGCGGGTACCACCGGCCCGGGCGCCGCCCGGTGGGTCGAGGGCACGCCGGTGGAGGAGGCCGGTCCGGATGTCGCGGTGCTGTCCCCCGGTTCTCAGGCCGAGCTCATGAAGGAGTACAAGGCGCTGGCCACGAGCTGGCTACAGAAGCGGGGCGCCTGGCAGGTCGTGGACCGCGTCCAGCAGATCGACGAGGTCTCGCAGCTCGCGGACAACTCGGGCTACCTGCCCTTCCTCTCCGTCGCCCAGCGGCTGGAACTTCTGGAGACACTCGACCCGGTGGCGCGCCTCAAGCTGGCCATGGGCTGGCTCCGCGACCACCTGGCCGAGCAGGACGTAGCCGAATCCATCGCCAAGGACGTACAAGACGGCGTGGACAAGCAGCAGCGCGAATTCCTGCTGCGCCGCCAGCTCGACGCCGTACGCAAGGAACTCGCCGAGCTGAACGGCGACTCCGACGACGAGAGCGGCGACTACCGCACCCGCATCGAAGCGGCTGACCTGCCGGAAAAGGTCCGCGAGGCCGCGCTCAAGGAGGTCGACAAGCTGGAGCGGTCCTCCGACCAGAGCCCCGAGGGTGGCTGGATCCGAACCTGGCTGGACACGGTGCTCGACCTGCCGTGGAACCACCGCACCGAGGACGCCTACGACATCAAGAGCGCCCGACAGGTGCTCGACGCGGACCACGCAGGACTGCACGACGTGAAGGAGCGCATCACCGAGTACCTCGCCGTGCGCAAACGGCGCGCCGACCGCGGTCTGGGCCTGGTCGGCGGTCGCCGAGGAGGCGCCGTGCTGGCGCTCGTCGGTCCCCCCGGCGTCGGCAAGACCTCGCTCGGCGAGTCGGTGGCCCGTGCGATGGGGCGCGAGTTCGTACGCGTCGCCCTGGGCGGCGTCCGGGACGAGGCGGAGATCCGCGGCCACCGGCGCACCTACGTCGGCGCGCTGCCGGGGCGCATCGTCCGGGCGATCAAGGAGGCCGGGTCAATGAACCCGGTGGTGCTGCTCGACGAGATCGACAAGGTGGGTTCCGACTTCCGAGGAGACCCGGCCGCTGCCCTCCTTGAGGTGCTCGACCCGGCGCAGAACCACACGTTCCGGGATCACTACCTGGAGGTTGAACTCGACCTGTCCGACGTCGTCTTCCTGGCCACCGCCAACGTGCTCGAAGCCATCCCGGAGGCGCTGCTCGACCGCATGGACCTGGTGCGCCTCGACGGCTACACGGAGGATGAGAAGGTCACCATCGCCCGCGACCACCTGCTGCCGCGGCAGTTGGAGCGTGCCGGAATCGAGCCGCACGAGGTCGTGGTCGAGGACGAGGCGCTGCGCAAGCTGGCGGGCGAGTACACCCGTGAGGCCGGCGTGCGGAACCTGGAGCGGTCCGTGGCCAGGTTGCTGCGCAAGGTCGCCGCTCAGCACGAGCTGGGTGAACGGGACCTTCCGTTCACCATCGGTTCGGACGAGCTGCGCCCGCTGATCGGCCGCCCGCACCACACGCCGGAGGCTGCCCAGGACCCCGCCGAGCGGCGTACGGCCGTTCCCGGCGTGGTTACCGGACTCGCCGTCACGGGGGCCGGAGGCGACGTCCTGTACGTAGAGGCGTCGTTGGCTGATCCCGAGACGGGTGGCGCGGGGCTGACGCTGACGGGCCAGCTCGGGGACGTGATGAAGGAATCTGCACAGATCGCACTGTCCTTCCTGCGCTCGCACGGCGCGGAGCTCGAACTGCCGGTCGCTGACCTCAAGGAACGCGGTGTCCACCTGCACGTGCCGGCCGGCGCGGTCCCCAAGGACGGGCCGAGCGCAGGCATCACCATGACCACGGCGCTGGCGTCACTGCTGTCGGGACGGCAGGTGCGCCCCGACGTCGCGATGACGGGCGAAGTGTCGCTGACGGGAAGGGTGTTGCCCATCGGAGGCGTCAAGCAGAAGCTGCTGGCCGCCCACCGGGCGGGCATCACGACCGTGATCATTCCCAAGCGGAATGAGCCCGACCTGGACGACGTGCCCGCCGAGGTGCTCGAACGGCTCGACGTGCACCCCGTCGCGGACGTACGGCAGGTGCTTGAACTGGCACTGCGGCCCGCCGGGGCGACGGACGCCGAGTCCGGTACGGCCCCGCGGACTCCGGTGGCCGCCTGAACCAGTCCGCACTGACCAACGGCCGGCGGTCGGCGCCCCTTCCTTGCCAGCGCGCGAGGAGGGGCGCTGGTCGTCGGCCATTGGCATGAGGTGGTGAAGGTGTGGGTGAGGGGAGTGGTCGATGGTTTTCTCGCGGACTGCGGTGTTGATGGCGGTGGGCGGCGCTGGGGTCTGTATGCCCGGGCTGGCTGCGGTGTTCACGCACATCCCACCTCGAACTCAAAAGAGTGAAAAGGCCATTGAGGTGCTGATCCTTCTTGACAGTCAGACAGGTCTGTCTGTTACCTTGAAGGCGAACCAGACAGACCTGTCTGTTCTGGTGGCCCGTTCTTCTGGCTTCATCGTGTGCAGGGGTGGCAAGCACCCTGCCGAAGGGAGATCTCCGTGGCAGCCGAGCCCCGCACCCTGGTCGTTCTCGCTCACCCGCAGTTGGCTGACTCGCGTATCAATGCCGCTCTCGCCGATGCCGTCAAGGGTGTCGACGGGGTCACGGTCCATGACCTATACGCCGCATATCCCGACGGCCGCATCGACGTGCCCGAGGAGCAGCGCCTCCTCCTCCAACACGACCGCATCGTGCTTCAGTTTCCTTTCTACTGGTACTCCGCCACCCCCTTGCTCAAGCAATGGCTCGACGAGGTCTTTGAGTACGGCTTTGCGTACGGCTCCAAGGGCGTGGCCCTGCGCGGGAAGTCGTTCAGGGTCGCTACCACCGTCGGCGGACCGCGCGACTCGTATCGCCCCGACGGCTTCAACCGCTTCCCCGTGCCTGAACTGCTGCGCCCCTTCGGCGCGACAGCCGAGCTCACGGGGATGAGCTACGAGGAACCGTTCATCATCTACGGCACCCATCGCCTGGACGATGCGGGGCTGGCCGATACTCAGGATGCGTACCGCGACCTGCTGCGGTCCGGCGTTCTGCCTGAGGCATGGCGAATATCCGAGGCTGACCGCGTGGTTGAGGAGCCGAGTCTGGCGGCCTGAAGGCGGCGACAGTATCCCTGTCGTCCGCGCCCTCCGGGGCCCGCGCCCCGGGCGCGCGGGGGGGGGGGGGGGGGCCGGGGGGGGTGGGGGGGGGGGGGGGGGGGGGGGTGGGGGGGGGGGGGGGGGGGGGGGGGGGGGGG
>NZ_JBEHZD010000190.1:0-13040 GCF_040240285.1 Streptomyces sp. HSW2009
CCGCCCCGCGGGCGGGGCGGGGGGCCCGCGCCCCCCCCCCCCCCGCGCGGCCCCCCCGCCGCGGGGGGGCGGGGGGGGGGGGGGGCGCCGTGTGGTGTCTGCGGGGCTTGCGCCCTCGTCCGTGCCCGATGGGGCACGGGTGGTGCGTCCGGCGTCAGGTGCCGGGTCGGTCGGTCGGTCGTTACGGAACGACGCGCAGCAGCTTGTTCGGCGAACCGCTGCCGGGGCCGGTCACCTTGCCCGAGGTGGCGCCGTTGACCAGGGCCGTGGACACCTGGGCCGGGGTGGCGTCGGGGTGGGTGGCCAGGTAGACGGCCGCCGCACCGGCGACGTGCGGGGTGGCCATCGAGGTGCCGGAGATGGTGTTGGTGGCGGTGTCGCTGGTGCGCCAGGCGCCGGTGATGTCGGAGCCCGGGGCGAACAGGTCGAGGATGGAGCCGTAGTTGGAGAAGCTCGACCGGGCGTCGGTCCTGGTGGTCGAGCCGACGGTGATGGCCTCGCTCACCCGGGCCGGCGAGGTGTTGCGGGCGTCCCGGCCGTCGTTGCCCGCCGCGACGGCGTAGGTGACGCCGGCGCGGATGGAGTTGCGGACGGCCGTGTCCAGGGCGGTGCTGGCGCCGCCGCCGAGCGACATGTTCGCCGCCGACGGGCCGCTGTGGTTCTTGGTGACCCAGTCGATGCCGGCGACCACGCCGGCGGTGGTGCCCGAGCCCTGGTCGTTGAGCACCCGCACGGCCACGATCTTGGCCTTCTTGGCGACGCCGTAGGACGTGCCGGCCGAGGTGGAGGCGACGTGCGTGCCGTGGCCGTTGCCGTCCTGGGCGACGTTGTCGTTGTCCACCGCGTCGAACCCGTTCACGGCGCGCCCGCCGAAGTCCTGGTGGCTGATGCGCACGCCGGTGTCGATGACGTAGACCGTGGCCCCGCTGCCCGCGTTGTCGGGGTAGGTGTACTTCTGGTCCAGCGGCAGGTTCGCCTGGTCGATCCGGTCCAGGCCCCAGGACGGCGGGTTGTTCTGGGTGGCCGTCGCGTGCACCTCGGTGTCCTGGATGACCTGGTCGACCGCCGGGTCGGCGGCAAGGCGCTTGGCGGCGCGCTCGCTGAGCTGGGCCGAGTAGCCGTTGAGCGCGGCCGTGTAGGTGTGTCTCACGGTGCCGCCGTACTCGGCTATCAGGCTCTTGCCCTCGGCCGAGGTGGACGTGAAGCCGGCGGCCTTGTCGAGGGTGATGATGTAGCTGCCCTTGACGGCGCCGGCCTGGCCCGCGTCGACGATCCGGCCTTCGGCCGCCCTGGCCTGCGAGGCTTCGGCGGGGAGCGCGGAGATCGCGCCGAGGGCGGTGACCGCGGCCACCGCGGTGATCGCGGTGGCCAGTCGGGACGTGCGCATCGGTATTGCCATGGTGAGGGTTCCTCCTCATCGTGGCGCGCTGCGGTACGCGCGCAGGGGGTGCAGGGTGTGCGTGCGCGGTTCTCCCAGGGCTCGGGGGCCCGGCGGTGGGGGCCGGTCGGTGGCGCGGTGCGCCGGTCGTCCCCGGGCCGTGCTGCTGCGACTCGGCGAGGGCACAGGAGGGGGCCCTGGCCTGGGGTCGCGGCGTCACACGGCAGCCGCCGGACTGTGGGGGTCGGGCACCGAGCAGGCAGTCGGTGCGGTGGGGTGGCGGGCTGCCGTGGCTGAACCTTGGCGCACACCGCGTACATGACACAAGGGCGCACCGCGGGACCGTTTTCCACAGAGATGCACGTCCGCACGACCCCCTGGGGTGACCCCAGCCGCCCCGACAGGGGTCGGTCAGGGGCACGGACCTGCACCTCCCGTACGAACTGTGGTGGTCACGGCGCCGCCCACGGGCAGGCGGGTGTTTCACAACGGGGCGCGGGAAAGTGAACGGGACCACTCCGCAAGGCCAGTTGTGCGCCGGTTGCCGCAACAAAGGATTAACACTTCGGCCCGGTCGACGCGCTCGCGTCCACTCATGCTCCGGGCGTACGAGCGGTGCCGCCGCGCGTCCCCCGCGACGTCGCGGCAGCCGCCCGCTCGGGGACGGGTTGCGCCGTGGGGCGCTGGTGCCCGTTGTCCGCTCGATATGCCCGCCGCCGGGTGGCGCGGCGCACCGCTGCGGGTGGGCCCTGTCGCACGGACCCACCCACCAGTCCCCACCCGGCCGCAAGGCCCCGTCTACTCCTGAAGTACGACGTCTACTCCTGAAGTACGACCTTCCCGAGCAGCGAGACGGCCAGCGCGAAGTGGTCGGCGTGGATCAGCCGTTGGCCCACCGGGAGCGCCGCGCCGCCGATGGTGACCGTGTCGGTGGCCGTCGTCCGGTCCGTCAGGTACCGCTCGTGTTCCTCGATCCGCAGCCGGTAGACCAGCGGCGGCACCAACTGGGCGGTCGGCGGGGTGAGCAGGCCCGTCCAGCCGAAGCCGCCGCCGGCCCTGGCGACGCAGCCCAGTTCCACCGGTGGGCCCACGTCGACCCAGTCGAGTTCGCCGGCGAGGGCCGACCGCCGCTGGAAGGTGGCCCGCACCCGGCGGCTGGCGGCCACCGCGGGCAGTCCGGTCCCGGCCCGCTCACCGAGCGAGTTGGCGGCGACCGGCCCGTCAAGCTCCAGTTGGATCTTGTTGCCCGCGGCCATCGTCGCGGTCGCCGTGCGCTCCGGCACCAACTGGGTGAACTCCGCCTCGGCCACCTTCGACAGGTGCAGCGGGTCCACGGAGTGCGGCTGGTAGCGCGCGAGGGCCAGCCGCAGGTACGGGAAGTAGGCCCGGGCTTCGGCCGCGGCCCCGAGCGTGACGTCCACGTCGAAGTACCACAGCCGCTGCTGGGCGTCGTACTCCGGCGCGAAGGCGGCCACCGACACCACCGCCGGCTGGCCCTCCACCTGCTCGGCCAGCACCCGGTCCACGGCGGTGGCCCGTGCGTTCGGGAAGTTGGCCGGGGTCAGCCGGGGCAGCGCGGTCGCCTCGGACCACACCGGGTCGAGCCCGTAGCGGGTGACGAGGTGGTCGGGGAGCGCGGGCGCGGTGGCGTTGCCCGGGTCGAGCACCACGGCCAGCAGTTCGTCGTCGCCCGATACGTACCAGGGGCGCTTGACGTACACCCGCACCCCCGCCCGGTGCCGGGTGCGGGTGACCCGGTGCGCGGCGTGGTCCACGGTGCGCTCCCAGGTGAAGGTGGGCACGATGTGGCTGGGCTCGGGCGGTTCGGGCCGGCGGCTGCTGGGCACCGACCAACCCTGGCCCGTCGGGCTCGGGTTGTCCGGGCCGCGTCGGGTGATCAGCTCGGGGCGGCTGGTGATGGCCGGGTGGAAGTACTCGCGGAAGCGGGTGGTGGCGAGCGGCGTGTAGGTGACGTTGCGGTGCCGGGTGTCGCGGAACTCGTGGCGCACGCCGGCCAGCGACGGCGTGTCGCGGGCGGCGCTGACCGTCACGTCGCCGACGTGGGCGTAGCCGGTGATGCGCTCCGGGGCCGGCTGGCTCACGTCGTCGTTCCACTCCTGCCAGCTGGCCTCCACGTCGATGCGGCCGGTGCTCTTGGCGTGGCAGCGGACCCTGCCGAGCAGCCCGGCCGAGGTCTCCTCGGCCACCCGGGCGAAGGTCAGGTCGCCGATGACCGGGCGCTCCAGCGGCTTTTCGACGGCGTGCACCAGGGTCAGTTCGACCCAGGGGGTGATCAGCCAGTTCTCGCCGTCTGCGGCGGCTGCCGTCAGCTCCTCCTTCTTCTCCTCCGGCAGTCCGCTGGTGGGGTCGTTCCACAGGTCGGAGCCGATGAGCAGCCGCCAGTTGTGGAAGGTGGTGAGGTCCTCGCGGCGCAGCCGGCAGCTCATCCGTACGGTGGCGACCTCGGCCTTGGGCAGGAAGACGGTCAGTTCGCGCTCGATGAGGTCGCGCCAGCGCGGCGGGCCGCTGCCCTCCTCGATCTTCAGCCGGAACGGCTTGGCCTGCGGCCACGGCCCGGGGAAGGTGTACGTCTCGTTGAGTGCGCCGCCGGGCAGGCCGCGGAAGGAGACGCCGCGGGCCAGTACGTCGGGCAGGTAGGGCAGAAGGAGTTGGGCCGCGTCGTGGACGACGTACTCCCCTGGTGCCAGGCCGGCGCCGCGCGCCACCGGCAGGGTGGTCAGCGGCTGCGGGTCGTGCGGACTGTGCTTGGCGACGTGGATGGCGCGCAGTGCCTTGAGGTCGATCACCCGGCTGGGGTCCTCGGGGAGGCTGACCTTGGTGTCCAGGTAGCTGCCGGCCTCGCGGGAGCCCGAGGCGAAGAACTGCCGGCGCTGCGCGGGCGGCCTGGCCGGTCCGAACGCGGCGTCGTACGCGCCGTGTTGCTCGGCCATCTGAAGTGGTGTCTTGGGTGGGCTGAGGTGCCGTTCGTCGAAGGCCCGGTAGCGTCGGTCGAGTTGGTCGACGGGGGTGTGTTGCTCGTGGTCGGGCACCTCCGCGTTGCGCCGTACCGCCCACTGGTCGGCGGGGAGCGGGGTGCCGTCGTCGGCGACGGTGCTGCGGATGACCAGTCGCGGTTCCGACTCGCCTTCGAGGAAGGGCCAGCGGGGTACGACCGCGGGCGGCGGCACCGGCTCCCACCGGCCGTAGGTCAGCGGCGCGGTCGCAGTGGTGTCGGCGGTGCTGGCGTCGACGGTGAGGCCGTTGCCCGCCAGGTCGACCAGCCTGGCGCGCAGCCGGTAGGTGCGTCCGTAGCGCAGGGCCGGCAGGGTGCCGCGCTGGGGGCGGAAGGTGGTGTCGAGCGGGAAGTCGGCGGAGAGCTGCGGCTTGGGGATCTGCGGCCGGTCGTCCACGCCGATGGTGCGGCCGGGTGGCGGTGCGGCCAGGCTCCAGCCGTGCCAGCCGAAGAGCGCCTGGTGCACGTAGTGGTGCCGGTCGTTGATCTGGTCCTGGGTGAGGGTGCTGGCCTTGACGTGCCCCTCGTCGGGCCGGGCCGTGATGGCGACCGGCGGGCTGCCGGGACGTCGGATGGCGTAGCTGCCGGTGCGGGCGCAGAGCGGGAACCAGCGGGTGACCTGTCCGGTGGCGTCGTTGACCAGGCCCACGTCCACCCGGTAGCCGCGGACCAGGTGGGCGGCGTCGAGGACGGCGGCGGGGGTGGCGGCGCCGCCGGTGTCCACGCCCGCGGCGTGCCGGGCGTCGGCCTCCAACTGGTCGGCGAGGTCCGCGTCGCGGCCTTCGAGCAGGACGGTGATGCCGGCGCCGTGCAGCGCGGGCGGGGCCGTGGAGTCGGGGGCGACGGCGCTGTCCCGGTCCGGTGGGGTGTCCACCAGTTGGTCGAAGATCCGGGAGAACTCGACGAACTTCATCGCCGCGCCGTCCACGTCCAGGTCGGTGACGTGCACCCGGCCGTCGCCGAGGCCCAGCATGCGCTGCCCGTACGGGCCGGCGTCGGCCGCGTACGCCTCGAAGCGCTGCCCCGGCACGTACCGCAGCCGGGTCCAGGGGCGCAGGCCCTCGTCCGCGTTGAGTCCTTCGTGCGGCGGGCCGAAGGTGACGCGGGCCTGCCACTGGTCGGCGAGTTCGGCGGGCGGGGTGACCAGCAGGTCGAGGGCGAGGCCGAAGCGGCGCAGGAGTTCGGGGTAGTCGGCGAGGAGTGCGCAGGCCGAGTGGAAGTCGAAGTCGGGCTCGGTCACCGGCGGGGGCGGCGGGTCGGCGGCGGCGCCCGGGCTCGGCGCGGTGGGGCGCCGGTCGTAGAACCGGTACGCCTCGGCGAAGCCGAATTCCTTCTTGAAGGGCTCGTAGTCGGGGTGCGAGCGGTCGATGTAGAGCGGCCGGAACGGGTTGTCCTCCGAGGTCAGACCCACGCCGCCGGACGGGTCGCGGCCGATGAGGCGGTCCAGTTTCGGATAGCTGGCGGCGACGGAGCGGGCGAGCGTCCGGATCTGCTCGGTGAGCGGGTCGGTCAGGTCGTGTTCCTGCGGGTGGTCCCAGCTCGGTGGGGGTGGCGGCGGTGGCGTGCCGTTGCCGTTGCGCGGCCGTGGGGGTGTGGCGTCGGCGCTGTGGTGGGTCGGCGTTCCCGGGTGGGCGCCCTCGCCTCCGGGGTCGGGGAAGGCGCGGCGGGCCGCGGTCGCCGTGCCGGCCCGTTCGTACAACGTGGTGACCTGCTGGTGCACCGCCCGGCTCGGGAAGGAGCGCAGGGTGAGGGGTTCGACGCCGGCCGCATTGCCGACGAAGGTGGGGCCGTGCACCTTGGTGCTGGTCGGGAAGAGCTGGCCCCACAGGGTGCTGTCGGGCGGCGGGTAACGGTCGGGCTGGGGGCTGGTGGGGACGGTCGCGCCGGTGCCGCCCGGGGCGGCCCTGAACTGCACCTGGAGCGCCGCCGCGTAGCCGGCGAGGGTGTGGGGCCAGTCGATGAAGTGGTCGAAGGCACCGAGTGTGGTGCCCCCGGTCAGGCGCGGGCTGATCAACACGGTCAGCCGGAGTTTGGCGTCGGAGGTGAGCCCGTCGGGCAGGACGGTCCAGCGGATCGACTCGGGCATGGGTCAGCTCACTTCCGCGAAGGCGGTGCAGTACTCGTCGACGGGGTTGCGCTCGGCCCCGGTGACCGGGTCGGGGTAGGGGCTCATCATTTCGGCGAAGGTCGGGGGTCGTACGGGCTCGACGGCCGCCGCCAGCGGGCCCAGTGGGGGCGGGGGCGCGCCGCCGCCCACGAAGGTCTTCTCGCACTCGATGGTGACCGACTGGGACCAGAACCCGATGTGGATGCTGATGGTGATCTTGGCGCGTCCCGAGACCTGTCCCGGGCGCCAGGTGAGTTCGAGGTAGAGCTCGATGGAGGCCGAGACGATGCCGAGGACGTCGACTTCGCCGCGGGCCCTGAAGTAGCCGCTGAGCCGGGCCTCGCCGGTGTCGAGTTCCAGCCGGAAGTAGATGCCGGCCATCACCGAGAGGCTGCCGCTGGCGACGCCGAAGTTCATCGACACGGCGGCGCCGAACTCCAGCGCGGCTTCCAGGACGGCCACCCGCTTGGGGGTGAGGACGATGCCGAAGAAGCCCCCGCCGCCGAGCATGGAGACGGTGAGCCGGAAGGGCGCCTGCCGGGTGCAGAAGGAGAACCCGACCTCCAGCGACTTCCCGATGAAGGGCAGGTTCAGGTACGCGCCGAGCCGCAGGTTCTCCAGGCTGAACACGCCGACGGCGAGGTTGGGCAGCGGCAGCGCGTACGAGGCGACGATGCCGCTGTTGGTGACCTGGATGCCGGGTGGGTCGCTGAAGCCGTCGATGGGGATGAGCTGGCGCAGCGTCTCCACGAAGGACAGCGGCCCGATGAACTCCACCCGGCGGAAGGCGACGTCCACGTCGAGCTTCTTGCCGGCGCGCGCGGTGAAGCGGATGCGCTCGAAGTTCAGCCGCATGGCGTTGAAGGCGGGGATCAGGATGAGGTCGAACTCTTCCAGACTGCACGTGACGTCGGCGCCCGCGGTCAGGTCGGAGCGGAGCGAGCCGCGCAGGTCGACGACGAGGGAGAAGCGGCCGATGGTGCGGCCCTGGTTGTCCTGGTGCGGTTCGAAGACCGGGTTGCCCGCGGGGAACGCCTTGATCTCGGGGTTCCACTCCAGGCGGGCGTTGACGGTCTCGGGGAGCTTGGCGCCCTGGGCGGCCTTCTGGAGGGCGTCGCGCAGCGAGATGACCTGACCGGCCCCGTTGGCCCAGGTCGCAACGGTCTGTCGGACGCGCTCCAGGAGGGCGCGCACCCCCTGGTCGGCGCCCGGCGGCAGGGTGTTGAGCAGGTCGGTCAGGGCCGTGTCGAAGGCGTTGAACGCGGCGTCGACGTCGGTCAGTTCGATGGGGCCGGGCTGGCCGGCGAGGGACTG
The DNA here is from genome assembly GCF_040240285.1 of Streptomyces sp. HSW2009. Lineage (NCBI taxonomy): Bacteria > Bacillati > Actinomycetota > Actinomycetes > Kitasatosporales > Streptomycetaceae > Streptomyces > Streptomyces sp. HSW2009. The sequence continues at coordinate 7,813 of NZ_JBEHZD010000190.1, forward strand.
GGCCAGATAGTCACCGATGATCTTGACGAGGGCTTCGGCGGTCTCCACGACGCGCCGGCCGGCGGCCGGGTAGCGCTCAGCCTCGTTCTGGATGAGGTCGCGGATGCGGCGGAGTTCGGAGAGGAAGCCGGTGACGGCGTTGATGGTTTCGGTGAAGAAGTTCGGCACCTTCAGCGGCTGGTCGAGCCCGGCCTCCTTGATGAGGTCGGCCAGCGGCAGGATGCCGAGCAGGTTGGCGCCGAGCGCGCCGATGACGTCGGAGACGTGGAAGAAGTCGGCCGGCTTGAACGAGCCGTCGGCGATCGACTCCAGCGCGTCGGCCCCGCCGGCCGCGACCCCGGAGACCGGTCCCGTCTTGCGGGAGAGCCCGGCGATCTCGAAGCTGGGCGCGCTCAGCCCGCCCGAACGGTCGCTCTGCCGGGAGAAGTCCATGGTCAGCGGCGTGTTGGTGCCGAGCACCGGGAGCACGTTGAGGAAGACCTCGCCGCGGTTGGCCTTGCGCAGCCCGGCGTCGACCTGGCGGAAGCCGGACTGGACGTACCGCTGGGCGTAGGTGACCGGCACGGTGCGGACGTCGCCGCTGAGCTGGCTGACGGCCGGGACGGTGACGGCCGCCCAGCGCACCTGCGGCAGGAACTGCGCCTGCCGCAGCGAGGGGCTGGCCAGGCCGCGCGGCGCCGCGACGCCCCAGACCAGGTGCGCCACGTCCAGGCTGGTGTCGTCCGGTTCGCTGCCCGGGGCCAGTGCGACGGCCTGGCCGAGCAGGTCGGCCCGGGTCTCGGGGGCCGGTTCGGCCGCTGCGTCGGCCGCGGTCAGCGGGAGCGGGCCCAGCGCGTTGTAGGCGTCGACGATGGCGGTGAGCTGGTCGCCCGCGCTGCGGTCCTCGGTGAGGAAGCGGAGCGGGGTGCGGAACTCGACGGTGCGCCCCTGGTGGTCCACCGCGGTGATCTTGAAGCGGAAGGGGCTCTCGGCGCGCGTGGTCGGGAAGAAGTCGCAGGAGTCGGGGGTGGGCAGGTCGTTGGTGAGGTTGGGGGTGACCAGCGTGTCGATGCGTACGGAGGTGAACGGGAACTGCACGTTGGCCAGCGGGCCGCGCTCCGGGTCGCCGATGGGCAGTTCGCGCCCGGGGTCGTAGCTGCGCAGCGGTTCGCGCACCACGATGAAGCGGCGTTGGAAGAGGTAGGCGGCGCGGGCGTCGGTGAACTTGCGCTCGGTGATCTGGATGAGGTCGGCGCGGTGGCCGAAGGGGCACAGGAAGCCGGAGAACATCAGCCGCACGTAGTGGTCACGGCCGAGCGTGGCGCGGTGCCGCCATTCGGAGAGGGTGACGCCCTGGGGCCGCTCGGGCCACTGGCCGAGGCTGTCCAACCAGCCGCCGACGGCGGACAGCATGAGGTTCTCCACGCTCACCGGGCGCGGGACGTACGGCTGCCCCTCGGGGGTGGTCAGGCCGTCGGTCGCGGTCAGGTCGACGAGGGAGGTGCGGTTCCGGCCGCTGAGCGTGGCCGGGAAGGTCTCGGGGGCGCCGGGGTCGGGGCCCCGGTCGCGGTTCCACACCGCGCGTACGGTGCGGTCGGCGGGCCGCTCCGTGGTGAACCGGGTGTGCCACAGCTCGACCCGCTCCCCCGGCGCCGGGTCGATGGTGCCGCGGTGAATCCAGTGGGCTCGCTGCGAGGGGGAGAGCAGCAGCCGGTAGGGGAGTTCGATGCCGGTGTAGGGGTGGGCCGGGTCGGCGAGCGGGTCCTGTGGGGTGCGCCGGACGGCGACCGGTACGCCGGCCGCGGGCGGCTCGGCGTGTGTTTCGACGTCGGCACCGGCCGCGCGCGCCGCCGCCAGGGTGGTGCCGGTGCCGTAGCGTGCGCTGAGTTCGGCGGTGGTGCGCAGCAGCCGCACCAGCGCGGTGGCCCGGGCGGCGGGGTCAGCGGTGCGCGCTCCGGTGCCGCCGGGGCCGGTGAAGCGGATGGTGGTACGGGTCTGTGGCTCGCGGGCGGCGTCGACGACGCGCAGCGGCAGCGTCCGCATCGCGCCGAGCAGCCCCGCCTCGGTGTACTCGACGGACTCGTCCGGGCCCACCTCGAAGACGAGCGCGCTGCGCCCGCTGATGAGCGAGCCGACGGGGGCACTCGCCGGTGGGGTGGGGCTCTCTTCCTGGAAGACCTCTTCCAGTACGTGTTGGGGGCCGAAGGTGACGACCAGCAGGCCGTCGGTGGCGCCGTCGGCGCGGACCAGGAACCGGCGCCCGAGCCGGTTGTCGATGGCCAGGCCGACGGAGCCGAAGGTGAGGTCGAGGAGGTCGGTGCCGCGGAGGACGCGTAGTGGTGGTGGTGTGGTCATGATGCCCCTCGGGCCGTGCGCTGGGGGATGTGTGAAGGTGGTACGGGATCGGCCACCCGCCCGAGAATCCAGCCACCAGGGGGCGGGCGCACTCTTCATCTACCGCTTATCTACCGTGCACGGCGCGGAGCGCGTAGTGGCCAAACGGGTGACAGCGGAGCCCGCCGCGCGCCCGCACAACCGACTGCATCGTGCACGGAGCGCCGCCGCGGCCGTCCGCCGTGCGTCTGGCGCGGCCCTGTCCTCGTACCGACGCGCAAAACACCTTGCCCGGGCCACCAAGCGGCGGCCCGGGCAAGGATATTGACGGTTGATCAGCTCAACATCGAGGGAGACGGGAGCGGCCCCGGAGGACAGGGCCCGTCTCAAAGGACGGGGTCCGTCCCTTGAGGCCGGGCCCGGCCTCATGGGACGGGCGAGGGCAGTGGGGACGGGCGAGGGCAGTCGGGACGGCAGGGGTCAGCAGGAGCGGCCGGCCCGTGCGAAGTGTCGGGACATGGCGTGGTACGCGGCCTTCGGCTCCCAGTGCCAGTCGGAATGCGGGTCGTCCGGGCGGTGCATGATGGTCTTGACGATGCTGTAGCTCGCCATGTCCAGGTCGTACTCGCGCTCGGCGACGTGCGGCATCTCCGGACTGGCGAAGCTGTAGATCAGCGCCGCGTACAGGTCCATCGACTCGAAGACGTCGAACACCTCGCTGAGGTAGGCCGCCTGGGTGCGTTCGCTGCGTACGTACCCGTCCTTGATCCGGGGCGGCTTGGCGTCGTAGTCCACCACCGTCCACCCCATGCCGCCCTGCTCGGGCGCGCCGCTGAAGGTGCAGGAGCCGCACTCGGTGATCGCGACGGGCTTGCCCCAGCGTTGGAAGGCGCTCAGTTCGCGGACGTAGTCGGCGCGGTCGCGGTGGTACTCGTAGTAGTTGACGCTGACGATGTCGAAGAGCCGCCAGTCGACCTCCTCGTCGAAGGCCGCGCCGTACGTCAATGCGCCGTGGAAGACGGAGCGGCCCACCGCGGCGGCCCTGGCGATGAAGGAGTTCAACCGCTGCGCCATCAGCTCCGGATCGAAGTTGCCGGCCAGCACGTTCTTGATCCGCTCCAGCGCGTCGGCACCCGGCACGATGCCCGGCACGTACAGGACGAACTCGCATCCGATGCTGAGGTGGACGCTGGCCCCGCCACGGCGCAGTTCCTCGGCGCGGCGGCCGGTCTCCGCGAGGTGGTCCAGGATGTCGCGCTCGGGGCAGTCCCCGAGGCGCGGCTGCAACCACACGTGCAGGCCGCGCTCGGCCGCCTCGGCCGCGGTGGCGGCGAGGTCCTCCACGCCGTCGCCCCACACCGAGACGGAGGTGGCGTGCAGGTCCTGGTCGATGGCGCGCAGGTCGCGGCGCATCCGCTCCCGGGTCCACCCCACCTCCAACGGCGACTCACCCACCTCGTAACACACCCCGCGGTGGGTCAGCCCGCGCCGCCCACCCGCCGGGCCCGTCGGCCGGGCGGTCCCGGCCGGCTGCGCCGCCGCCGGTCCCGCGCCCATCAGCGCCCCGCCGGCGAGCGCCCCGCCGGCCGCCGTCAGGGCCAAGAACCGAGCCCGGCTGATCTCCTCGTTGCGCACCGCGCCTCCCACACTTCGCTTCCGCCATCGGCCGCACCGGTGATCGCGGCCCCGCCCCAGTCTCGGAAGCGGGGGTGCCGCACGGCGTCATCCCTTGGTCTACGACACGGCGACCAAGGGATGACGGATGACGACGGGTGGCTTACGGGCCCCGCGGGGAGGGGGTCGGGGGTGATGTGGTGGGGGGTGGGTGAGGCTGGGGAGTGGGGTTGGGTTGGAGGGAGTGGGGGTTGGGTGGGGTGAGATGTGGGGGTGAGGCTGGGTTGGATGGAACGGGGGTGGGGTGAGGGTCGGGTGAGGTGGGGTCGATGATGGGAGGGGGCAAGGATCGGTCGGGGGTCGTGCCCGCGCCAGCGAGCCCGGCGCCGCTCCCCCACGGACCGTGGACCAACAACCCAACCCGCCCACCACTGACCACCGCAGCGGCCCGGCCCCGCCAGCCACCGTCCCCGGCGGCGCGCGGTCAGCTCCGACGGCCGTTGCGATCCAGTTCCGGCGGTCGCTTCAGTCCCGGCGGTCGGTCCACCGGACCGCTTCGATGCGGGCTTCGCGAATGCTGTGGCTCACGGTGTCCACCCGGTCGTTCAGCTCCTCCACCCGCCGTTCAAGCCGGTCGAGTTGCTGCTGCATCGCGGCGACGGCCCGCAACAGGTCGCGCACCGTGGGGTCCAACGTCGGGTCAGCCACCACCATGCCGCCCGTGCTCAGGTTCGCCACCACCGCGCCGACCTCGGTGAGCTGTCGGTAGGCCGACTCCACCGACCGGTCGAGTACGCCGAGTTCGGCCGCGAGCCGCGCCGGCTCCGGCAGTTCGTCACCCGGCCGGTAGACCCCGTCGGCGATGTCCTGACGCACCCTCGCCACCACGTCATCGGCCCGCAACAGCCTTCGCATCCGCTCCATGCCGAGAACCTAACCCGCGGCCAGCGACGATGTCTGCCCCGCCGCCCGACCTGCGGCGGCCTTGCGCCGCCCGGCCATCGGGCCGTGCCGTGCCGTAACACGGCGCGCGCCAAGCCGCCGCCCGCCGCGCCGCGCACCGCCCCGACAGCCACCCCCGGCCTGCACGCAATGCCAATGATCGGTGCACTCATTGCTGATGACGAAGCGCCGGTCGGCAGGGGATCGTGGTGCCGAACGGAGCTCCGGGTACGTCGCCAACGAATCCTCGGACTGCCGTTTCGGGGGCGGGGCCCGCCCCCCCCCCCCCGGGGGGCCCCCCCCGCGCCCCCCCCCGCCCCCCCCCCCCCCCCCCCCCCCCCCCCCCCCCCCCCCCCCCC
>NZ_JBEHZD010000191.1:0-12965 GCF_040240285.1 Streptomyces sp. HSW2009
CCGGGCCCGGGGCGTGACCCTGCGGGGGGGGGGGGCCCACGCAGAGAACACCCCCCCCACCCCCCCCCCCCCCCCCCCCCGCCCCCCCCCCCCCCACGACGGGCTCACGGTGGACGCCGGGTACGTGCTCGCGCTCGACTCGGCGCTGCACTGGGAGACCGTGGCGGTCGACAGCCAGTACGGCATCTCGGGGTCGGGCAAGTACAACCTGGTCATCTCCGGGCAGGGCAAGGTCGCGCTGATGACCTCGGGGCAGCCGCTCATGCTCCAGGTGACGCCGGACAAGTACGTCAACGCCGACGCCGACGCCATCGTGGCCTGGTCGAGTTCGCTCCGGGTGCAGATGCAGGCGCAGACCCACTCGTCGGGCGTGTGGCGGCGGCGCGGCAACACCGGCGAGGGCTGGGAGCTCAGCTTCCTCGGCCAGGGATACGCGCTGGTGCAGCCCAGCGAGCTGCTGCCGCCGCAGAACGCGGTGGTGGGGCAGGGCGCCGCGGCCCAGTTCGGCATGGGCCAGCAGGGCGCCCACGGCCAGAACCAGGGCAACATCTGGTCCAACAACCGCTGACGACACACCCCGGCCCGGTACGCGCCTGCGCCCGTACCGGGCCGGGGTGCGTATCGGGCCGCACGCGTGCACCTCAACCACCGTGCGTCTCACCCCTGCGCGTGACGCCCGCCCGCCCGGACCTCACCCGCGCGCGTACGCCTCACCTGCGCGGGCCCGTACGCCGCACCCTCGCGTACGGGCCTGGCAGCGCCCTCACAGCAGCGCGCGTGTGCGCTCCACCAGGCGGACCACCGAGTCGTCGGCGACCGCGGCCACCTCGGCGTAGTCGAACCAGCGCACGTCCAGCGACTCCTCGCTCACCACCGGCTCGGCGCCGGCCGGGGCGAGCGCCGCGTACTGCACGTCCAGGTGCCAGGCGCACGGCGTGTGGTGCCGGTCCAGGCGGACCGGGCCGGTCGGCAGCAGCGTGAGACCGGCGACGCCGGACTCCTCGGTGGCCTCGCGCAGCGCCGCAGCCGCCAGCGTGGCGTCCTGCGGCTCGCAGTGGCCGCCCATCTGGAGCCACATCCGCAGCTTGCGGTGGAGCGTGAGCAGCACCCGCCCCCGGTCCGGGTCGATGACCAGCGCGCTCGCCGTCAGATGCCCGTCCCGGCACGCCTTCCACACGCCGTCCTGATGCGCGGCCAGGTGCTCCAGGTACGTCACCCGCAGCCGCTCCTGCTCCGCGTCGGGCGCCGGCCAGGCGGTCAGCGCCTCGGCCGCCGCCGCGTGCAGGTCAGCCATCAGGGACGCCCGCCGGCGGGGTCCGTGCCCGTGTCGCCGTCCTCGTCCCGGCCCGCCTCCGACTGGCCCGGGGCCGCGTCGCCAGGGGTCGCACCGCCGGGGGCCGCGCCCCCGGGAGCCGCATCGCCGCGGGGGCTCTTGCCGAGGTTCGGGCCGCTGGCCGCCTCGCCCAGCATCTTGTCCAACTCGGAGAAGTCGAGCTGCTCGCGGTGGACGAAACCGTCCGGGTCGTCCAGGTCGGCGGCGGTGGGCAGCATGTCCGGGTGCTCCCACAGCGCGTCCCGGCCGTCCAGGCCGCGCGCGTCGGTCAGCGAGGCCCACAGCCGCGCCGCGTCCCGCAGCCGCCGGGGCCGCAGTTCGAGCCCGATCAGCGTGGCGAAGGTCTGCTCGGCGGGACCGCCGGTGGCCCGGCGGCGGCGCAGCGTCTCGCGCAGCGCGTCGGCGGACGGCAGGTGCGGCGCGGCGGCGGCGTGCACCACCGCGTCCACCCAGCCCTCGACCAGGGCCAACGCCGTCTCAAGCCGGGCCAGCGCGGCCTTCTGCTCCGGGGTGTCCTCGGGCTGGAACATGCCCTGCTGGAGCGCCTCCTGCAACTGCTCGGGGTGGGTCGGGTCGAGCTGCCCGACCGCGTCCTCCAGCTTGGCGGTGTCCACCTTGATGCCCCGCGCGTACCCCTCGACGGCGCCGAACAGGTGCGAGCGCAGCCACGGCACGTGCGCGAAGAGCCGCTGGTGGGCGGCCTCGCGCAGGGCCAGGTAGAGCCGCACCTCCTCCTGTCGCACGCCGAGGCCGGAGCCGAACGCCTCCACGTTCGTCGGCAGCAGCGCCGCCTTGCCCGCGGGACCGAGCGGCAGCCCGACGTCGGTGGAGCCGACCACCTCGCCGGCCAGCACGCCCAGCGCCTGCCCGATCTGGGTGCCGAACATCGCCCCGCCCATGGAGCGCATCATGCCGAGCAGCGGCCCGGCCATCGCCTGCATCTCCTCCGGCAGGACGCTGCCCATCGCCGAGCCGACCTGCTCGGCGACCGGGTCCACCAGGTCCTTCCAGACCGGCAGCGTCGCCTCGACCCACTCCGCGCGGCTCCAGGCCACCGCCGTGCCGGCACCGGACGGCAGCGACGTCACCCCGTCGAGCCACAGGTCGGCCAGGCGCACGGCCTCCTCGACCGCGGCCCGCTCCTTGGGACCGACGCTCACGTCCTTGCTCTGGCCCTCGCCGCCCTGGGCGACGGTCTGGCGGGCGATGTCCTTGGCCATGTCCCAGTTCACCGGGCCGCCCTCGTACGAGAGCATCTGGCCGAGCTGTTGGAAGGCGGCGCCCAGGTCGTTCGGGTTCAGCGAACCGAACATCGCGGCGAACGGGTTGTCCGCGCCGCCGCCCCCGCCGAAGCCGAAGGGGTTCGCGGGCCCCGGGCCACCGCCCTGGTTGCCCTTCTTCTTGCCGTCGTCGCCGTCCTCCGGCTCCTCCGGCGGAAGGCCAAATCCAAATGGGGTGTCACTCACGGGTTTCCTCGGCTCGTAGGGCCGTCGGCTGGAAGCCGGCGGCGACTGCCCGACAACACCACCAGCGTAGACACCCAGCCGCTATCAGGGCTCGGTGCTTCGCCGACCGGATGCCTGCGGCAGGATGGACAGCGCCTGGTACGTACGCGTCAGTTCTCTTACGTACAGAAGACAACCGCTGGAGCCGCCCGGTGAGTTCCCCAGATCCAACCGTTCGCGCAGCGCGAAACGATCCGCCCCCCGAGCATCCGACCTGGGCGGAGCCGTCCTCCGCGCCGCTGCGCCGCCCCGTCGTCGCCGTCACCGGAGCCGCGTCCGGCGTGGGCGCCCTGCTGACCCGCAGGCTCACCGAGTCCGCCGAGGTCAAGCAGGTGCTGGCCATCGACGAGCGGCGCGGCGAGGTCAGCGAGGCGAGCTGGCACGTGCTCGACGTGCGCGACCCCCTCATCGCCGAGAAGCTGCGCGGCGCCGACGTCGTGGTCCACCTCGCCACCGATCTCGACCTGGAGACCGACGCCGAGGCCAGGACGGCCTACAACGTGCGCGGCACCCAGACCGTGCTGACCGCAGCCGCGGCGGCCGGGGTGCGCCGCGTGGTGCTGTGCACCTCGGCCATGGTCTACGGGGCGCTGCCCGACAACGACGTGCCGCTCTCCGAGGACGCCGAACTGCGGGCCACCGCCGAGGCCACCGGCGTCGGCGACCTCCTGGAGATCGAACAGCTCGCCCGCCGCGCGCCCCGCGCCCACCCGGGCCTCAACGTGACCGTGCTGCGCCCCGCCGTCCTGGTCGGCGGCACCGACACCGCCCTGACCCGCTACTTCGAGTCGCCGCGCCTGCTGGTGGTCGCGGGCTCCCGGCCCACCTGGCAGTTCTGCCACGTGGACGACCTGGTCAGCGCCCTGGAGTACGCGGTCCTTGAGAAGGTCGAGGGCGAACTCGCGGTCGGCTGCGACGGCTGGCTCGAACAGGAGGAGGTGGAGGAGCTGACCGGCATCCGGCGGATGGAACTGCCGTCGGCCGTGGCCCTCGGCGCCGCCTCCCGGCTGCACCGGCTCGGCCTCACCCCCTCGCCCGCCGGCGACCTCGCGTACACCATGCACCCCTGGGTGGTCAGCGGCAGCCGGCTGCACGACGCCGGCTGGCGGCCCCGGTGGACCAACGAGGAGGTGCTGGCCGAACTCCTGGAGGAGGTCGCGGGCCGGCGCACGGTGGCCGGCCGCCGGCTGGGCCGCAAGGACGCCACCACGCTGGGTGCCGCCGGCGCCACGGTCGCCCTGGTCGGCACCGCGGCCCTGGTCCGCCGCGCCCGCAAGGCCCGCAGGCGCCTGTAGCCCCACCTCGGCGAGGTCCGCGGGCCCCTCGTAGTCCCGCTTCCGGATGGCCCGCGGGCGCCGGTAGCCGCACTTTGGCGAGGGCCGCGGGCGCCTGTGGCCCGGCTCCCGGCAGGCCCGTGGGCGCCTGTGCTCCGCCGGCGGGCGCCTGGGCCCGGGGCCCCGCGGGCTGGTCCCGTGGCGCGTGCGGCGCCCCGGTGCTGCCGGTCATGCCGAGGTGGCCTGCCGCGGACGGGGCGGGTGCGGCACGATGGACCGCATGGCAGACACCGAAGCAGCGCAGGCGGCGCAGCCCGGGCCGAGCAGTCCCCTCAGGCTGCTGGCCATCCGCGACACACCGCTCTCCGTGGACGAGGTGTTCGGCGCGGTGTCCGACGCCGCCGCGGGGGGCACCGCGCTCTTCGTCGGCACCGTGCGCGACCACGACGGCCCGGGCGACGCGGAGGTCACCGGCCTGGGCTACTCGGCACACCCCAGCGCGACGGACGAACTACGCCGAGTGGCCGAGAAGGTGGTGGCCGACTTCCCGGTCCGTGCGCTGGCCGCCGTGCACCGCGTCGGTGACCTCGCCGTCGGCGACCTGGCCGTGGTCGTCGCCGTCTCCTGCCCGCACCGCGCGGAGGCGTTCGCCGCCTGCCGCCGACTGATCGACGACCTCAAGGCCGAGGTCCCGATCTGGAAGCACCAGACGTTCGGCGACGGCTCCGAAGAATGGGTGGGGATCTGAGGCACCCCCACGGCCCCCTCACGCGTCTTACGGAACGAGCACGCGAGCGCCGCAGCGCGAAGGTGCCCCGGAAGCGCCCCGCGCGGCCCGGGTCACCGACCGCCGGTGCGGTTGCGTAACTCGACCCCTGCCGTGAGCGTTGTGCTGGCAGACGATTAATCTGCTCATCTGTCAGTTGCGGGTGCGTAGGGGATTGGAAGTCCGCCGTGGGTGTGCTCGTGTGGTTGATCATTCCGCTTATTGCTGCTGGTGCGGCCGTCGTCTACACCGCCTGGGCCGCGCGTGACCGCCGGGCCGGGGACGCCGCCGAGGTCGCCGGATACGAACGGTTCCGCGAAGCGATGCAGCGTTCGCATTCCGGTTCCGGCTCGGTCTGAGCCGCTCCGCCCCGTCTGACCCGGCCGGACCTTGTCCGGCTGCGTTCGCACGCGCGACGGCGCGCCCCCGGGCGCACCGTCCGTCTGCGGCCTTGGGACGGGGCGGCCGGCCGCTCACCGAACGCACCGCGCGCAGCCGCCACACCCTGCGCAACCAGCCGCCGCATCGCGTACAACCTTCCTGACACACCCCGTGCCTCCGGGCCCCCGCGTACCCGTGCTCCCGGGCCCGAACCAGCCCGCACCCGGCGCCCCACCTCCCGCCGACCCCGTACGCCCCTCCGGGCGCCACCGGACGGACGGCCCCGGAGGTGAACTCACAGGCCCGTCCCGTACTGTCGTTCCATGCCACGCCGCACCGCCACGCTGCTCGCCTCCCTCCTGACGCTGATCGCGTTGCTCTGTGCGGGGGTGCTGATACCCGTGCCGTACGCGGAGATGAGCCCGGGGCTCACGGTCAACACGCTGGGCAAGCACGACGGCGAGACGGTGCTCCGGATCACCGGCCAGAAGACGTATCCGACCAGTGGCCACCTCAACATGACCACCGTCCAGGTCACCAACTCCGAGTACAAGATGAACCTGGTGGAGTCGGTGTACGGCTGGCTCTCGCACGACAAGCTGGTGGTGCCGCACAAGACGCTCTACCCGGACGACAAGTCCGCGGACGAGGTGAACCAGGAGAACGCCGAGGAGTTCACCCAGTCCCAGGAGAGCGCCAAGGTGGCGGCGCTCAAGGAGCTGAAGAAGCGCAAGCTGCTCGATGTGAAGCTCGCCTCGCACACCGTGGTGGGCAGCGTCGCCAAGGGCGCCCCGGCCGAGGGGATACTGCACGCGGGCGATGCGATCAAGGCCGTGGACGGCGAGGCGGTACGGACCCCGGCGGACGTCGTCAAGCTGGTCAGTCAGCACAAGCCCGGCGACAAGACGGTCTTCACGGTGATCCCGGCCGAGCGGGTGGCGGCGGCCGAGAAGCAGCGCAAGGAACCGCGGGGCGCCAAGAACGTCACGCTGACCACGATGCGCGCGCCGCAGGGGGACCGGGCGATGATCGGCATCGAGGCGGCGGTGGACTACACGCTCCCGTTCGACATCTCGATCACCGTCAGGGACGTCGGCGGGCCCAGCGCCGGGCTGATGTTCTCGCTCGGCATCATCGACAAGCTGACCCCGGGCGACCTGACCGGCGGCGAGTTCGTCGCCGGCACCGGCACCATCGCCGAGGACGGGACGGTCGGCCCCATCGGCGGCATCTCGATGAAGACGGTGGGCGCGCGGAATAAGGGCGCCGCCTACTTCCTCACCCCCGAGGCCAACTGTGCCACCGCAGCCCGGGACATCCCGGACGGGCTGACGCTGGTCAAGGTGGCGACGCTGGACGACGCCATGGACGCTCTGGAGAAGATCCGCGAGAAGAAGACGGCCGACCTGCCGAGCTGCACCCGCGGCTGAGGCCGGGCCCGCGCCTGACCTCCGACCGGCCCCCGGTCAGCCCCGGCCTGACCGGCGCCCGACCTACAGCCGGCGCGCGGCCCCGACTGGCGTGCGGCCCCGACCGGCGTGCGGTCCCGATCAGCACGCCGCCTGCCGGCGCCCGGCCCCCGCCAGCACCCGGGCCACGGCGGCCGGGCCCCCGACCGGCCCCGGCCAACCGGCTGGACTGCTGGCCCGTCAGGCCGCTGGGCCGTGAGGTCGTGAGTCCGCGAAAGCCCGCTAGGCCGTCAGGCCGTCAGTCTTCGAACGTCGCCGCCAGCGCCTCGGCCAGCCCCGGCACCAGGTCCGACCCGGTCAGCACCTCGGTCGGGGTGTCCTTCTCGCGCAGCCGCAGGGCCGAATCGCGGGCCCCGTCGCGCAGCACCGCGACCGTCATCCGCACCTCCTGCCGGCCCGGCTGCTTGGCCACCCAGTCGGCGAGCTGCTGGTCGCTCAGGCCCTCGGGGATGGCGGCCTCGGCCGCGGCGGGCAGCATCAGCCGCTCCACCACCAGCGCACAGCCGGCGACCGCGTCCGGCCAGGCGATGGTCCCGAGGAACTCGTCGAGCGCGGCGCCGGCCGGCAGCTCGTCCTGCTCGATGGGGGTCAGGGCACCGGCCTGGCCGTCGGCTTCGAGGCCGAGCTGGTCGGCGAGCTGCGGCTGATCGGCCCGCAGCCGGGCGGTGTCGACCAGGGCGAACAGCCGGGCCGGCTGGTCCCAGCCGAGCCCCGCCGCGTACTCGTCGAGCTCCAGTACGGCGCGGGTGAGGGGGCTCGCTGCCATCGGGGGCGCGGGCGTGGAATCCGGGGGAAGGTTGGACATGGTCAATATCGTGCCTTGAACGGACCCGAAAACGGGAACTGAGTAAAGCCTGAGTAAGTTGCATCAATGGGCCCTAGTATCTCGGGGCTGCTTTACCGAGCTTCAACGACACCGAACTTCGAGGTGCGCACCTTGGCTTTCCAGATGCCGGACCGCGGCGGAGGCCCGACCGGGCCACGGATCAGAGTCGGCCGACCGTCCCGGCGGGTCCGGACCCTGCTCATGACGTTGGGCGTGCTGGCCGTGCTGGCCATGGCGTTCGTCATGTTCGCCGGGTTCTGGACGGACTGGCTGTGGTACCGCTCGGTGCACTACTCATCGGTCTTCAGGACCACGCTGATCACCAAGATCGGCCTCTTCGCCGTCTTCGGCCTGCTGATGGCCACCGCCGTTGGGGTGAACATCTGGCTGGCGCACCGGCTGCGCCCGCCGCTCAGCGCCATGTCGCTGGAGCAGCAGTCCCTGGACCGCTACCGGATGGGCATCGACCCGTACAAGAAGTGGCTGCTGATCGGCATCACCGCGCTGGTCGGTCTCATCTCGGGGGCCTCGGCCTCCGGCCAGTGGCGCACCTGGCTGCTGTGGGTCAACGGCGTCTCCTTCGGCGAGAAGGACGCCCAGTTCCACAAGGACGTCTCCTTCTACGCCTTCGACCTGCCCTGGTACCGCTTCCTGCTGAGCTTCGGCTTCGCGGCCACCGTCCTGTCGCTGATCGCGGCGACGTTGGTGCACTACCTGTACGGCGGGCTGCGCATCACCAGCCCGGGCGCGCGGGCCACCGCCGCCGCCACCGGCCACCTGTCGGTGCTGCTCGGCATCTTCGTGGCGCTCAAGGCCGTCGCGTACTGGCTGGACCGGTACGGCCTCGCGGTCAAGTCGAGCGACCTGAAGGAGACGGGCAACTGGACCGGCCTGAAGTACGTGGACGCCAACGCGTACCTGCCGGCGAAGACGATCCTGTTCTTCATCGCGGTGATCTGTGCGCTGCTGTTCTTCGCGACGCTGTGGCGGCGCACCTGGCAGCTCCCGGTGATCGGCTTCGGGCTGATGGTCCTCTCGGCGATCCTGATCGGCGGGCTCTACCCGGCGATCGTGCAGAAGTTCCAGGTCCAGCCGAACGAGCAGGCCAAGGAAGCGCCGTACATCAAGAAGAACATCGAGGCCACGCGCAAGGCGTACGGCATCGACGAGGCGAAGGTCACCGGGTACCAGGGCGAGAGCAAGTCGGACCCGAAGTCGCTGCGTGAGAAGGCGGAGTCCACGGCCAGTCTGCGGCTGCTCGACCCGAACGTCGTCTCGCCCACCGTCCAGCAGCTCCAGCAGGTCCGCGGCTACTACCAGTTCCCGCAGGTCCTGGACGTGGACCGGTACAAGGACAAGAACGGCGAGGACCAGGACACGGTCATCGGTCTGCGCGAGATCAACACCAAGGGCATCCCCGAGCGCAACTGGATCAACGACCACTTCAAGTACACCCACGGCTACGGCGCGGTGACGGCCAAGGGCACGGAGACCACCAAGACCGGTGCCCCGTCGTTCATGGAGCGCAACCTGCCGTCGCAGGGCCAGTTCCCGCAGTACGAGCAGCGCATCTACTACGGCGAGAAGACCACGCAGTACTCGATCGTCGGCGGCCCGCAGGAGGAGCTGGACTACTCCGGCGACAAGGGCGAGGAGAAGACGACCAAGTACCGCGGCAAGAGCGGCGTCAACCTCTCCAACCCGCTCAACCGCGCCGCGTACGCGGTGTCCTTCAACGAGCCGCAGATCCTCTACTCGGGGGCCATCGGCGAGGGCTCGCGCATCCTGTACAACCGCACGCCCAAGGAGCGCGTCGAGGCGGTCGCACCGTGGCTGACCATCGACGGTGACGCCTACCCGGCGGTCATCGGCAACCGCATCCAGTGGATCGTGGACGCCTACACGACGACCAACGGCTATCCGTACGCCTCGCGCACCACGCTGGGCGACACCACGCAGGACTCGCTGACCGACGGCCAGCGCGAGGTGGTGGCGCAGGAGAACAAGGTCAACTACATCCGCAACTCGGTCAAGGCGACGGTCGACGCGTACGACGGTTCGGTGAAGCTGTACGAGTGGGACACCAAGGACCCGGTGCTCAAGACGTGGCGCAAGGCGTTCCCCGGGACGGTCAAGGACCACGACAAGATCAGCGACGAGCTGATGGAGCACCTGCGGTACCCGCAGGACCTCTTCAAGGTGCAGCGCGAACTGCTGACCCGCTACCACGTCACCGACCCGGAGCAGTTCTACAGCGGCAGTGAGGTCTGGCACGTGCCGGACGACCCGACCAACAAGATCGAGTCGGTGCCGCCGTACTACCTGAGCATGAAGATGCCGGACCAGCAGCAGAAGAAGTTCTCGCTGACCACCACCTTCACGCCCAACGGCCGGGACAACCTGAGCGCCTTCATGGCGGTGGACGCCGATGCGCAGAGCAAGGAGTACGGGAAGATCAGAATCCTGAAGCTCCGGCCGAACAACCCGGTCTCCGGCCCGCAACAGGTGCAGAGCAAGTTCAACTCCGATCCGAAGATCGCCGAGAGCATCAGACTCCTCAAGGGCGGCGACTCGACGGTGGAGTACGGCAACCTGCTGACCGTCCCGCTCGACGAGGGCCTGTTGTACGTGGAGCCCGTCTACGTCCGGGGCGCGGGGACGAACTACCCCCTGCTCAAGAAGGTGCTGGTGACCTTCGGCGACCAGACGGCCTTCGAGGATTCGCTGGGCAAGGCGCTCGACGTGGTCTTCGGCGAGAAGAAGCCCACCGATCCGACGAAGCCACCGGGCGAGGGCGACCAGGACCGGCCGCCGGCCGATCCGACGGTGGCTCAGGCGCTGAAGGACGCGCAGGACGCCATCGACGCCGGACAGAAGGCGCTCCAGCAGCAGCCGCAGGACTGGGAGGCGTTCGGCAAGGCCCAGAAGGACCTGAAGGACGCGCTCGACCGGGCGGCCAAGGCCGAGAAGGCAGCGGCGGACAAGGCGAAGAACGACGCCAAGGGTGATGCCAAGGGTGACGGCAAGAACGGCGCCCAGGGTGACGGCGAGGGTGACGCGAAACCGGACGGTGACCGGGACAAGGCCGCCGACCAGGCGTCAGCCCGTACGGGCCCACCCGGTGACCAACCCGAGCGCGCGCCCGCCAGAGCGGACGGCTGAGCCGGACGGCTGATCGGACCCACTCCGCGTCGTGGTACGTTAGGTGCACACCGACGCGGGGTGGAGCAGCTCGGTAGCTCGCTGGGCTCATAACCCAGAGGTCGCAGGTTCAAATCCTGTCCCCGCTACTCACAGGCACAGGCCCGAATCCTCATCAGGATTCGGGCCTTGTCGTGCGTGGGGGCGCGGTTCGCCGGCCCCCGGATACCGCTCGCCGGCAGCGTCGCCGGCCGGGGCCGCGCTCGCGGTGACGGACCGTACGCCGGTCCTGTGCAGTGCGCGACGCGCCGGGGACACCCCGCGAAAACGGCTTCAACTGCGGTTTCAGAAGTCGTTCTGTCGGGAAGTCGACAAAACGCTGAAGTGACCTCACGGCTGCGGTATACCAGGTGTACGCCGGTTGTGGGTGGTGCAACGATGGAACGCATGGGGGACAGGGCAAGGTTGGTGGAGAGGGAACGGCTTGTGCCAGCGCCCGGCGACGGGCGCACCCCCAGCGTGTCGGGACTCCCGGCCGACGCCGTGGACGGCGCCGACCCGATCACCACCGACCTTGCAGCCAGCACCTACAGCGCCGAGATCGAATGTGAGACGGCCCACCGCCGCGCGGCCGAAGCCGGCGACACCGCCGCCATGAGCATGCTGGGCGCGCTGCTGCTGCGCCGCGGCGACCTGGACGGCGCCGAGCCGCAACTGCGCGCGGCCAGCGTCGCCGGCGACCGGGCCGCCGCCAACAACCTGGGCGTCCTGCTGCACCAGCGCGGTTACGCGGACGAGGCCGCCGGCTGGTGGCGCACGGCCGCCGTGGCGGGTTCGGCCGCCGCCGCCCACGCCCTCGGCCGCCACCACCGCGAGCGCGGCGACGAGCCGGCCGCCGAGTACTGGCTGCGGCAGTCCGCCGAATCCGGCCACGCGCTGGGCGCCTATGCGCTGGCCGACCTGCTGGAGCACCGCAGCGACGTGGGTGCCGAGCGCTGGTTCAGGGCGGCGGCCGAGCACGGCCACCGCGAGGCCGCGTACCGCCTCGCGCAGATCCTGCACAAGCGCGAGCGCGAGCGGCAGCACCCGGACGGCCGCGGCAAGACGGCGCGGGCGGACGGCGAGCAGAGCGAGGCCGAGCGCTGGTACCGGCAGGCCGCCGCGCGCGGGCACCGGCGCGCCGCGCTCTACCTCGGCACGCTCCTCGAAGAGCGCGGCGAGACGAAGGAGGCCGGCCGCTGGTACCTGATGTCGGCCGAGGACGGTGAGGCGCGCGCCGCCTGCGCCCTCGCCTTCCTGCTGCGCGACGCCGGCGACCTGGACAGCGCGGCCGTCTGGTGGCACCGGGCCGCCCAGGACGGCGACGGCAACGCGGCCAACGCACTGGGCGCGCTGCACGCCGAGCGCGACGAGCCGCAGACCGCCGAGCGCTGGTACCGGGCGGCGCTGGACGCCGGCGACATCAACGGCGCGTACAACCTCGGCCTGCTCTGCACCCGGCAGGGGCGCACCGCCCAGTCCGAGCAGTGGTACCGGCGGGCCGCCTACGCGGGCCACCGGGAGGCCGCCAACGCGCTGGCGGTGCTGCTGTTGCAGCGCTCGGACGCGGCCGGCGCCGAGCCGTGGTTCTCCAAGGCGGCCGAGGCGGGCAGCGTGGACGCGGCGTTCAACCTCGGCATCCTGCACGCCGGCCGGGGCGAGGAGGGCACGGCGCACGAGTGGTACGTGCGGGCCGCCGCCGGCGGGCACACCGAGGCCGCCCTCCAGGTGGCGATCGTTCTGCTGCGGGACGGCGACGAGGAGGCGGCCGAGGGGCACCTGCGCTGCGCGGCCGACGGCGGCAGCGCCGAGGCCGCGTTCCGGCTCGGCGCGCTGCTCGACCGCCCGGCCACCGACCCGAGCACGGGCCTCGGCGACGGCAGCGGCACGGACGGCGAGCCGGAGCGGCTGGAGTGCGAGGAGTGGTACGAGCGGGCGGCCCGGCAGGGCCACCGGCGCGCGCAGGTGCGGGTCGGCATGCTCGCCTCCGCGCGCGGGGACGTGGTGAAGGCGGCGCACTGGTACCGCACGGCGGCCAAGGCGGGCAGCCGTAACGGCGCCTTCAACCTGGGGCTGCTGCTGGCCCGCGAGGGCAGCGAGCCCGAGGCCGCGCTGTGGTGGACCCGGGCCGCCGCCGCCGGGCACCGGCGGGGGGCCCCCCCCGCCGCGCGCGGCGGCGGGGCCCCGGCGGGGGCGGGGCCACGCCGACCCCCCCCCCCGCGCCCCGCCCG
>NZ_JBEHZD010000192.1:0-12919 GCF_040240285.1 Streptomyces sp. HSW2009
GCCTCCCGCACCGTGGCCAAGGTCGCGGGCACCGCGGACGCCGCGGGTAGGTCGATCATGGTGCGCACCGTCCGGCCGCCCCCGGCCGTCGCGTCGAGTGCGGCGTGCAACGTGGGCACCCCGCCGCCCGTGACCGCCCCGGCCTCGGCGGCCGTGAGGTCGGCCAGTGGCCGGTCGTGGCCCCACAGCCGCTTCAGCGAAGCGTCGTGCAGCAGGACCGGCACCCCGTCGCGCGTGATGCGTACGTCGATCTCCACCGCGTCCGCGTCTGCGTGCAGCGCGGAACGGATCGAAGCGAGAGTGTTCTCGCGCTGCTCGTAGGGGTTGCCACGGTGGGCGACGGCGGTGAAGTTGCTGACCGGGCGTGCGGTTCTGGTGAACATGCGCCCCATTCTTGCCGTGGCGCACTCGGATGCGCTCCGTCGCGCGCCGCGCCACTATGCGTCGCGGCGCGCGCCTGGGCCGGAAACCTGGTTGTCCGCCTCAAGAGCACGCCACTTGCCAGCGTGCTGCTGCTCGGCCCCCGTCGGTACGGGGCCGAGCCTACGGGGCGCCGGGCCGCGCGCCCCGGAGCGAAAAGGCCCCCACCCCACGGTGCCGAATGCAGACGGCCCCGCGCGTTGGCCGTGTCGTACGCGCTACGCCAGGTGTGCGGCCGTGTACGCGTCGATCTCGGCCGTGAGCCCGGTCTTGCCCGTGGTGTCGAGGAAGGAAGCCGCCACGGCGTTCTTGGCCAGTTCGGCCACGCCCCGGGCGTCGAGGCCCAGCAGACGCGCGGCCACCGCGTACTCCTGGTTGAGGTCGGTGCCGAACATGGGCGGGTCATCGGAGTTGATCGTGACCAGGACTCCGGCCGCCACCATCTGCTTGATCGGGTGCTCCTCCAGCGTTGCCACGGCGCGCGTCGCGATGTTGGAGGTGGGGCACACCTCCAGCGGGATCTGGTGCTCCGCCAGGTGCTGCAAGAGCTTCGGGTCCTGCGTACTGGAGGTGCCGTGACCGATGCGCTCCGCGCGGAGCTCGGTCAGCGCGTCCCAGATGGTCTGCGGCCCCGTGGTCTCGCCGGCGTGCGGCACGCTGTGCAGTCCCGCCGCGATCGCCCGGTCGAAGTACGGTTTGAACTGGGGCCGGGGCACGCCGATCTCAGGACCCCCGAGGCCGAAGCTGATCAGACCGTCGGGCTGGAGATCGAGGGCGACGCGCGCCGTCTCCTCGGCGGACTCAAGACCGGCCTCGCCGGGGATGTCGAAGCACCAACGGAGCGAGACGCCCAGCTCCGTCTCGGCCCCCTTGCGCGCGTCCTCGATGGCCTCTACGAAGGCAACGTCAGCTATGCCGCGCCGGATGGAGCTGTACGGGGTGACGGTCAGTTCGGCGTACCGGATGTTCTGGCGGGCCATGTCCCGGGCGATCTCGTACGTCAACAGCCGCACGTCCTCGGCGTCGCGGATCAGGCCGACGACCGAGAGGTACACATCGATGAAGTGCGCGAAGTCGCGGAAGGTGAAGAACTTAGCGAGCGCCGCCGGGTCCTGCGGAACTCCGGAGTCCGGGTGGCGCGCGGCGAGTTCGGCGACGATACGGGGCGAGGCGGAGCCCACGTGGTGCACGTGCAGCTCAGCCTTCGGCAGTCCGGCGATGAAGGTGGTCAGATCGGACAACAGAACCTCCTGGGGACGGGCCCGGTACGGGGCACGCTTGGATCATCGTAGGGCTGGGGTACGGGCCCCGTAGTCGACGGCCGTACCCTCAGCCCGCACGAGGGCCAGATCTCTGACGGGGAGCGACATGTCCGACCGACCTGATCAATTTGATCAACCTGTCCAGCCCGACGAGACCGCTCGGGAGGGCCGGACTGACCACCCCACCCCGGCCGAGCCTGCCGGCGCGCCCACGCCTGGGCCGGACGAAGCCGGGACGGAGCCGGGAGACGGTGCCACGCGCGCGATGGGCGCCGGCGGCCCCCACCCGCCGCAGAGCGGCACCGTTGGCGCGGAGCACACGGACAGTACGGACAGCGGTGTGACGGAATCGCCGACTGGACAGGCCGCTGGTGCGCCTCCCGGGGCGCCGCCGGCACAGAGTCCTGCTGCGCCGGGCCCCCCGGCTCTGTACGGGCAGGCCCCTGTGGGTAGCCCGCCGCCTGCGGCATGGGCACCACCTGGTGCCCCGGGTGCCAGCGTGGTGCCTCCGCCGCCCATGGCCCCGACCGGCCCGGGAACGCCGAGCGCTTACCAGTACGCCGCCGCCCCGTACGGCCAACCAGGTGCCACACACCACCCATACGGAGCCGGCTACCCGGGTTACGCCGCCGGCCCGCCGGCCCCGGGGCCTGGCTATGGCTATGGCTACGGCTACGGCTACCAGGCGCCGTACGGCGCGGCATGGGGTCAGGGCACCCGCTGGCCCGACAACGCGCAGGGAACAGCGAGCCTGGTGCTGGGCATCGCCGGACTGGTGCTCTGCTTCAGCATCGTCTTCGGCATCATCTGCGGCATCCTGGCGATCGTCTTCGGCGCCCTCGCACGGGGCAAGGCGCGGCGCGGCGAGGCGAACAACGGCAACTCGGCGCTGGCCGGCCTCATCATCGGCATCGTCGCCTGTGTCGCCAGCGTGGTCATGATCTTCGTCTACGTCGCCATCGGCGCGGACGACCCTGACGGAGACGACCCCGACGACACGTACGGCAGTACCGACGTACGGGCTGTCTCGTCGCTGACGACGGAGCGGGGCGAGATACCCGGTGTGGGCGCGTAGCGGCTGTACTCGGACGGCCAAACGCCCTGGCGACGATGATCCGCCCATGTGCTGACGGACCTGGGCGGCCTGGCTCGGCCAGTGAGTGCCGCCGCAGACGTGGGGCCCGCCCGTATCGGAGTGGGCGCGCACCTCGGCACCGCCGTGCTGCGTCACGACATTGCTCTGCGGGCCCCGGCCCCGCAGACTCACGCTCCGTGCTCCGTGCTCCGTGCTCCGTGCTCCGTGCTCCGTGCTCCGTGCTCCGTGCTCCGTGCTCCGTGGTTCCTCGCGCGCACGCGTGGGGGTGTGGGGTTCTCTGAGTGCTGGCTCTGGCCCGGCGGCGCGGGTGACGGGGCGGCAACCCTCCGGGCGCCGCTGGCCAGCACGGAGCGGCAGCTACGCTCCGTGCTGATGCCCAAGAGCGGTGAGGGTGGGCTGTTCCGTCCAGCAGGCGTCGTCACCGCGCTCCGTACAGGGCGGAACGCCAAGTCCGCGCGGACTCGGCGATTCAATGCACCCGCCCGCAGGTCTCGCTCCGTTCGCCGTACGGCCCATCTCGTGGGTCAGACCTCGTGGGCCATCCTGCTGCCCCTCATGGGTGCCCTGCACGCCCTGCCGCGCGCGTGCCTACGCGAGTCGGTGGCGTGCCTCCATCAGGGCGAAGCCGAGGAGGTTGAGGCCGCGCCACTCGGTCGGGTTCGCGGCGCGGTCGTCGTCGGCGGAGAGGCCGATGCCCCAGATGCGGTCCACGGGGCTTGCCTCCACGA
This sequence comes from Streptomyces sp. HSW2009, assembly GCF_040240285.1. Taxonomy (NCBI): domain Bacteria; kingdom Bacillati; phylum Actinomycetota; class Actinomycetes; order Kitasatosporales; family Streptomycetaceae; genus Streptomyces; species Streptomyces sp. HSW2009. The sequence continues at coordinate 3,507 of NZ_JBEHZD010000192.1, forward strand.
GCACGCGGCTACCGGTGGCCAGCAAGTAATCGAGTAGTGCCGGGTGTTGCCCGAACTTTTCGGCGTTGCCCCGTACGACGAGTTCGAATCGCCGTTCCTGCCACAGCTTGTCGTCGAACCCGCGGACCGAGCGCCCCAGTTCCTTGGCCTGACCCGGGTGGGAAGCGGCGATGATGCGGCGCTCCGTCTCGGTGTCGTCGAACAGCCGGGCCTTGCCGGCCATCATCCAGTGCTCGGCCGTCGCATAGGTGACCTGTTCGACGGTGAACGGAGCGGGCCACCACTGGCTGAAGCAGGCGGCGCTGAGCGCTCCGTCCCGGCGCGGCTCGTGGCCCCAGAAGTGGACGTACTTGAATCGCTCGCCCCGTGCCAGACGCTCGATCAGCTCGGTCACGCTCCGCGGCCCACCGTTGCGCGCGGGCACCGTGCCGGAGGCGTTCTCTCTTGCTTCCATCGGGGGATTGTCCCAACTGCTCCCGCGGGTCTCGCGGACACCCCACGGGGCGCCCAGGCCGAGTTGGGGTCGGTGGTCGTGGCGCCGTTTCACCCCCTGCTGTCGCCCCCCATCCACCTGGGGCTGACCGCCGGCGCGCAGCAGTCGATGAGCATGTGACGGGCTTCACTACTAACTAGTAGCTGTCTTTGGAGTAAGGAACAGGTGGCGGCGCTGTCTCCCCCCGTGAACCGCACGCGATGCGGACACCACAGGGCGGGAGAGGCGAGTGGGATGGGCGACACGGGGGCGACGAGTGCACTGCAATGGCTGGCATCGGCGGCACCTGACGCGGGGGCCTGCCTCGCGGACTGGTCACGGCACCCGCTGGGGGTGACGTTGTTGCCCGCCGGACGGCTGTGGGACGTGTTGATCATGCCGGGGGAGTTGGGCAGCCGCACGCACGAGGTGCTGGGCCAGTACGAGCCCTATCCGGGCCCCGTACTGGCCGACTTCCGTGACGCGCAGGTGGGGTTCTTCGTACCACCGGGCACCTCTGCGGAGTGGCTGGCCACAGGCGTACGGGGCGTGGGACGGGGCGGCTGGATCGTGGTGCCCTACCCGGGACGGTCAACGGGGGGCGTGCGGTGGCTCAGCCCACCGGACGGGTCGGGTGCCCTCGTCGACCCGGTGGTGTTGGAATGGGCCATGCACGAGGCGGCTGCGGGACTTGGGGCACCGTCGGACGGAGGAACCTGACGGGCGAGGGCGCGGTGCGCGGACCAGACGACGCCGCGCACCAGCACCACGGACAGGCACCAACTGGCCAGCACGTCAGCCGGCCAGTGGTAGCCACGGCGGACCAGGCCCAGGCCGACCGCCAGGTTCAACACCACCATTGCCGCCGTGGCCCACCGCCAGACCCAGCGGCCGGGGCCACGGCCTGCCGTCTTCGCCGAAGCCACGGGCGTCGCGGGCGCTGCCGATGAGACGGCCAGGACGGCTGGGGCGGACGGGGCCTCGGGCGGCGGGCTGAGGCGGAGCGCGGTGTGTGCGAAGACGGTGAGGACGAGCGCCGCGCCGTAGCCGACGGCGGCGGTGGCCGCGTGACCGGAAGGGAAGTAGCCGCTGCCGTCGGCCAGCGGGGCCCCTGCTGGTCCGGGACGTCCCAGCCATGCCTTCAACGGCGCGACGACCGCCGGTACGGCGGCCCGGGCGAGTGCGGCGGAGAGCGGGGGCAACCACCACAGACGGAGCCGAACCCGGGGCCCGCAACGCGACGCGTACACCACCGCCACCAGGACGACCGGGACGACGGCTGCGACCCCGCCGAGGTCGGCACAGAGTTCAGCGATACGGCTGACGAAAGCCGAGGGCGTGCGTTCGGATGGCAGCGCCCCCGGGCGCGCCACGGAGCGGCCCAGACGCTCGTCCAGCGCGCGCACGCCACCATCGGCAGCCACTTGCCAGGTGAGGAGGGAAAACAGCAACGCCGCACCGATGAGGAGCCATCGGTGCGTGCGGCGAAGGAGGGGCAGCCCCGGAACAAGGGGGGTGGTTCCGAGGCTGCCAACGCGATCGGGGCGCCGCACGCCCCGGGGGGTATGGGGCGGGCGGCCATCCGATCGGTGAGGAGATCCAGAGCCAGAGACTCCAGGGGTGTGCGCCGAAGCGCGGCCGGAACGGGACTGGGGATGCACCGGCCCGGCACCGTCCGCGGTCTCCCGCGGCCGGGGTGTTTCTCTCATCTGCGGGAACCGTACGTCAGGCGGGGCGCGCCGGATAGCTGGATCACTTGCTCGACATTGCCCCCGCACATCTTCTTCACGACGTGCGTGTGTGGCTCCGTAGCGCGTGGTGCGCCCATGAATCCGCTCCGTTTCCGCCCCGTGGCAGCCGTCGGTCTCCCATTGTCCCCGTCGCTGTGGACGGGGCGGGACGGCGCCGGGTACGGGGGCGCGGAGGCCGCCCATACGGCCGGCTCCAGCGGGCCGCTCTGCCCGTTGCCGGCCCCGTCCGCCGCCTTCCGCATCTGCCCACCGGGCCCCGTCGGCCGCCTGGTGTCGGTCCGGAACGGCGCGGCCGGCCCCGCACGGTGCGCTTCGGGGCGCAAGGCGGGGCCGGCCACGCGCCGGGGTGGCGCGACGGGGCGGGAGCACGGTGCTCCGTCACCCGGTCACAGCCGGGCGAAGGACTCCTCCAGGATGTCGAGCCCCTCGTTGAGCAGGTCCTCGCCGATCACCAGCGGCGGCAGGAAGCGCAGGACGTTGCCGTACGTACCGCAGGTGAGGACCACCAGACCGGCCGCGTGGCATGCCTTGGCAAGTGCGCCGGTGGCGGCGGGGTTCGGGTCCTTGGAACCGGGCTGCACCAGTTCGATCGCGATCATCGCGCCGCGTCCGCGGACGTCGCCGATGATGTCGAACTTTTCCTGGAGCGCGTGCAGGCGCCCCTTCATGACCTCCTCGATGCGCCGCGCCTTCGCGTTGAGGTCCTGCTCGCGCATGGTCTCGATGGCGCCGAGAGCCGCCGCGCACGCCACCGGGTTGCCGCCGTAGGTGCCGCCGAGGCCGCCGCTGTGCGCGGCGTCCATGATCTCGGCGCGACCGGTCACGGCGGCCAGCGGCAGACCGCCGGCGATGCCCTTGGCGGTGGTGATCAGGTCGGGCACGATGCCCTCGTCCTCGCAGGCGAACCACTGCCCCGTGCGGCAGAAGCCGGACTGGATCTCGTCCGCGACGAACACGATGCCGTTGGCGTTCGCAAACTCGACGATCTTCGGCAGGAAGCCCTTCGCCGGTTCGATGAACCCGCCCTCGCCGAGGACCGGCTCGATGACGATGGCCGCGACGTTCTCCGCCCCGACCTGCTTACTGATCATGTCGATGGCCTGCGCGGCGGCTTCCTCGGCGCAGTTCTCCGCACCGGTCAGCCAGCGGTAGGGGTAGGCCACCGGAACGCGGTAGACCTCGGGCGCGAACGGGCCGAAGGAGTGCTTGTACGGCATGTTCTTGGCGGTCAGCGCCATGGTGAGGTTGGTGCGCCCGTGATAGCCGTGGTCGAAGACGACGACCGCCTGGCGCTTGGTGTAGGCACGGGCGATCTTCACCGCGTTCTCGACGGCCTCTGCGCCGGAATTGAACAGCGCGGACTTCTTCGCGTGGTCACCCGGGGTGAGCGCCGCGAGCTCTTCGCACACAGCGACGTAGCCCTCGTACGGCGTCACCATGAAACAGGTGTGGGTGAAGTCGGCGAGTTGCGCAGCGGCGCGCCGGACGACCGCCTCGGCGCTGGCGCCCACCGAGGTGACGGCGATACCGGAGCCGAAGTCGATCAGCCGGTTGCCGTCCACGTCCTCGATGACCCCGCCACCGGCGCGGGCGGCGAAGACGGGCAGCACGGTGCCCACGCCGCCGGCGACCGCCGCTCCCTTGCGGGCCAACAGCTCCTGGGACTTCGGACCGGGGATGGCGGTGACGAGGCGGCGCTCCTGGGGGAGGGCGGGGCCTCCGGACAGTTCGGTCATGTGGGGCTCCAGGGGGTACGCAGGGATGACGGCGGCTTTACTTCGCAGGCTAGGGGCGGCGCCCCGACCCCGGCATGTTCCGATCGGGAGAAGTGGGCGTGTTGCGTTGTCCGCGACGGACATAGCGTGGAGCCCGGACATAGCGGAGCGAACGGCATGCCGCCACACGGGGCCGCGGGGCGACGGCGCTGGGGCCACTAGATTGAGGGGCCGTAAGGCGACGGACGGCGCGGGCGGGCAGTACGTGGGGCGGGATTCGTCGCGACGGTGGACGGAGCGCGTGACCACGACATGGGCGTTCGGCCGTCGGCGGTACGGCCGTACGCACCGTAGCCAGGACGCGGGGCCACGGCGAGGGCCCCGTGCGCAGTACGGCCCGGGTGTGGCCCGGCGTGCCGCAGCGGGTAGTTGAGTGTGAGCAGCCGGTAGGTCAGCACAGGGGGCAAGGGGCAGCGGATGGACACCGAGGGCAGCTACGACGCGCGGGGCACGCGACCCGAGGCCGTGCCGCATCCGACGGTTGATCGGGCACGGCAGCCGCTGCCGCCTGCCGCACCGGCCGGCCCCGCGGACGCGGCGCCCCAGGTGTGGCCGCCGCTGCCCCCGGAGACACCGGCACCGGGCCACCCGGCGCCCGCGGTGCAGCCCGCGCCACCGCCCCCGGCGGCTGCCCCGTACACCGCGCCGCCCGTCGCCCCAGCGCCCGGGGCGGGCTGGACGACGGAGGCGCCGGGGCAGGCGGGGCGGGCGCAGGGGGCTGGAGTGTGGGTGGCTGGTGTGCCCGAGGCCCCCGGGGCTGGGGTTGGACCGGCGACAGCCGGGGGCGGGATGCCCGCGCCGCCAGTCGCGCCGCCTTCGGGCCTGTCACACGGAGCGGCTGGGGCTCCGCCGACGGTGCCGCCGCTGCACGGAGGGCGGCCAACGGCTGGCTCGTACGGGGCCATGCCGGCTGCCTCACGCCCGGCAGTTCCGCCGGCGCCCCCTGGCGCGCCGCAGCAGCAGTCCTTCCTGGAGTGGCTCCGCACCCCGCGGCGGGTCACGGAGCCGGGCATCTGGGCTTTTGGGCATCGGCCTCGGCCGGCGGAGGAGCCGGATCGGATTCCCACCCCTCGACTGGTGGGCGGAGCCGTGATTGCCGCTCTGTGTGCCTGGCTGCTGTGGTCCTTGTTGTACTACGGCTACCTTGGCGGCTACTGGTATTGGCCGTTGTACTTGCTGACGCCTGATTCTTGGTACTCGGATGGATTTACTTTTTCGCCCGGTTGGTGGGCCCTGTACATCTATGAAGCGATCGCGTTGTGCGTCGTTTTGTTCCTATTCGGCCGAGTAGGCCACTGGCCCGAACTGGCCCGCCGACTCCTCGCCCCCGTGGCCCGCCGCCTGCGTGAGCAACAAGCCGACCCCTCGCGCCCACCGGCCGATCCCACGGTCGACCCCGCGCAGTGGCCCGAGCTTCGAGAGGCCGGGGCCCAGAGCGCTGCCGACCGGCTCGCCCAGGACGCACAGGCCGGCCTGATGAACGATGTGGATCACGCGCGCCTCACCCAGGCGTGGCGCTCCGTACGGGCCCATCCGGGCCGGTTGCCGGCCTTCACCGACACGGTGCTGCGGCACGGTGCCGCAGCGTGTGCGCACCCCTCGGGCGCGCGGAACCTCCCCACCCGGGGCGCGCGCCACGACCTCCTCACCCGGCAGGTCCGGTTGGGCACCGCGGCCGACGACCCGCGCAACCCGTACCAGCACCGGGGTGTCGGACTGGCCGTCGACCCCGGGGTGTTGGGTACGTCGCTGCTCGCGGTCGGGCCGGCGGGTTCGGGTAAGACGGTGCGGCTGGTCAGCCCGGTTGTGGAGACGCTCTGTCTACAGGCGCTGGCCGGGCAGGCCGCCGTGGTGGCCGTCGGCGCCGCCGGCGCCGGGCTGGGGCCGGACCATGCGTTCGACGTGGTCGTCAAGATCGGCCGGCCCGACTCGGCGTACGACCTCGACCTGTACGGCGGCGCCACCGACGCCGACGAGGCGGGCGGCATCCTGGCCGAGGCCCTGCTCGGCGACCTGGCCCTCACCTTGCCCGGCGGCGAGAGCCAGCGTGCGAGCACCGCGATCGCGCAGTTGCTCGGCCCCTTCCGGGCGGCCCACGGCCGGTTCCCCTCCGTGCCCGAACTCCGCGAGCTCCTGGAGGGCTCCGCACCGGCCTGGCTGGCGCTGCGCAAGGTCCTGGAGGCGACCGGCCAGCAGGCTCACGCGCGCGAGCTGGACGTGCGCGAACGCCAAGCCACGCGCGCGGGCGACATCGGGGCCGTGCTCGCCGAACGACTCGCGCTTCTGGACCGCCCCGCCTTCGCCGACTTCTTCCGCACCGACGGGGCCAGCCGTCCCTTCTCGCTGCGCTGCCTGGACCATCCGCTGCGGGTACGGATCGACCTGCCGGAGCGGGGGTACGCGGAGGCGTCCCGGCTGCTGGCCCGGCTGGTCCTGGCGCAGTTCGCGGAGGGCGCCGTCAGCCGCACGGACCGTTCGCTCTTCGCCTGTCTGGTGCTCGACGACGCCTCGTACACCATTACCCCGGAGGCGTTGCGCGCCCTGCAACGTCTGCGTTCCGCGAATGCGGGCGCCGTCCTCACGCTCCGTACCCTGGACGACGTGCCCGAGGGCCTGCGCAGCGCGCTGCTCGGCGCCGTGGGTTGTCGGATGGCGTACGCCGGCCTGACGACCTGGGACGGGGCCCACTTCGCCGAGGTGTGGGGCAAGGAGTGGGTCCAGACGCAGGACTTCACGGACCGGCAGATCATCGCGGACGAGCCGTTCACCAAGGTGCTGCACTTCATCCGGCGCGTCGCCACCGGCAAGGCCGTCACCACCCAGGCGGTCACCACACGCACCGTGGAACGCGAACGCTGGTCGGCCTCCGAGCTGGCCAACTCTGTACCACCCGGCCACGCCGTGCTGTCCCTGACCTCCGTACGGGGCGCCAGCGCCCCACCCGTACTCGTCAACCTGCGCACCTGACCAGCGGGCCCGCAGACCAGAGCGGGGGCGCGGGTGGCGAACTGCGCGCCCGCCCCCTACCTCACGTGGGATACCTGTGCTTTCCGCCATTGAGGCAGAATCGGAAAGAGCCGTTCGTACGGGACGGCGCACTCTTCGCGTCCGTCGAAGCGAAGCCGTCCGAAGCCGCAACGAAGGTGCCATGCCTCCCACGCTCGCCTCACTCGTCCACCACTCCACGCTGAAGCTGACCGTGCTGGCGGGCGGGGACCGGCTGGACGTGCCCGTGCGGTGGGCGCACGTCAGCGAGTTGCCGGACCCGGTGCCGTACATGGACGGTGGCGAACTGCTGCTGATCACCGCCATGCAGTTGGACGCCGAGGACCCGGACGCCATGCGCCGCTACGTACGGCGCCTCGTCGACGCCGGGGTCGTCGGCCTCGGCTTCGCTGTCGGCGTCAACTACGAACAGGTACCGGCGGCACTCGTCCAGGCCGCCAGTGAGGCCGGGCTGCCGCTGTTGGGCGTGCCGCCCCGTACCCCGTTCATCGCGATCAGCAAGGCCGTCTCGGCCGCCATCGCCGCCGATCAGTACCGCGCCGTCACCGCAGGGTTCGAGGCACAGCGCGAACTCACCCGCGCCGCCATCGGAGCCGAGGGGCCCACGGAGCTCCTGGCCAGGCTCGCTGCCCACCTGGACGGCTGGGCCGCCCTGTACGACGTGTCCGGAGCACTGATCGGCTCTGCGCCCGACTGGGCCGCGCGCCGGGCGGCGCGGCTCACCGGTGATGTCGAGCGGCTGCGCGGGCGGCCGGCGCCGGCCAGCGCCGTCGTGGGGGCCACGGAGGCGGACGGGGAGGAGGCGACCGACCGGGTCGAACTCCAGACGCTGGGCATCGGGCGCCGCACGCGGGGCGTCCTGGCCGTGGGCACCGCGGCGCCGCTGGGTACGGCGGAGCGCTATGCGGTGCACTCCGCCGTCGCCCTGCTGACCCTCACCACCGAGCGCTCCCGCGCGCTGCGCGACGCCGAACAGCGGCTCGGTGCTGCGGTCCTGCGCATGTTGCTCGCGGGCGAACCCGACCACGCGCGCGCCGTGGCCGGGCAACTGTACGGGGGGTTGCTCGACGCCCCGTTCCGGATGCTCGTCGCGGAAGCCCTCCCCGCCGGCCCGCACACGGCGCCGGCCACGCCCCGCGGGCAGGAACCGCATGCGCCCCCCGTGCCGCACCCGGCGGCCCTCCCCACGGCCCCGGATACCGACGGCACGGAGCCCAGAGCCCTGCCCCGTGGGGCGGCGCCCTCCGGCCCCGTGCCACCCGCCGCCGCCCCCGCGTACGCGGCCCCGCGTACGCCACCGCCCGGCTCCGCGCCGACGGCCTCGGGCGGTGCGGTGGCCGCGGTGTCCGCCGAACCGTTGGGCTCCTTGGCGGACGCCGTCGAGGCAGCCTGTGTCCGTACGGGGGAGGCGGTGCTGATCGTCCCGGACGGCGCGCGGCTCATCGTGCTCGCCTCCGACGGCGGCGCCGCGGTGCGGGCATGTGCGGAGTACGCCGAGACCACCGAGGCACACCGCGGTGGCACGGCGCGCCCCCGCCCGCGCGAGGCCGCCGACATCGACGACGGCGTCGTCATCGGCCTCTCCGCTCCCGCCGGCCCCATCGCCGCCTCCGCCGCCTACCGACAGGCCGAACAGGCCCTCTCAGTGGCGCGCCGCCGTGGCCGGGTCCTCGTCGAGCACGAGCAGGTCGCCGCGGGCTCGGTCCTGCCGCTGTTGGCTGACGACGCGGTACGGGCGTTCGCCGACGGCCTGTTGCGCGCCCTGTACGAGCACGACGCGACGGGGCGGGGCGACCTCGTGGCGAGCCTGCGGGCCTGGCTGTCCCGGCACGGCCAGTGGGACGCCGCCGCAGCCGAACTCGGCGTGCACCGCCACACCCTCCGCTACCGCATGCGCAGGGTCGAAGAGATCCTCGGTCGCTCACTGGACGACCCCGACGTCCGCATGGAGCTGTGGCTCGCCCTGAAGGCTACGGGCGCGTAGCGCCGGTCCGGCGCTCAGGCGTGGCACGTGTGCGCGGTCTTCGCGCCTGCGCCGGCGGTTTGGGGCGGCTGGGCTCTGCCAAGCAGTGCGGCGCTGTTTCCTGCCATTCCTCCCGCTCCCCGTTGCCCCTCGCCGGGCCCTGAGTTCCGCTCGATTGCTGCGCCGTAGCGTGCTGTGCTCGGTGTCGCGTTGACGTGGGTCCGCCTGTGCAGGCCGGGCGGGGAGAACGGATCGGGTGACGGGCGCCGGGGCATGACGTGCCAGGACCGCACTCGCCCCCTGCCGTCCTCCGTACCCCCGCCCCGCGTTCATGGACTTCCGCCCGCTCCGTAACCCTCAGCAGGCTGTCCCCGTTGCTCCGTGCTCCGTGCTCCGTGCTCCGTGCTCCGTGCTCCGTGCTCCGTGCTCCGTGCTCCGTGCTCCGT
>NZ_JBEHZD010000193.1:0-12828 GCF_040240285.1 Streptomyces sp. HSW2009
GGGGGGGGGGTGGGGGGGCGCCCGCCCCCCCCCCCCCCCCCCCCCCCCCCCCCCCCGCCCGCGGGGGGCCCCGCCCCCCCCCCCCCCCCGGGGCCCCGCCCCCCCGCGGCCTCGCCGCTCCCCCTCCCGCTCCCCTGCTGGCCCCGTCCGGCTCCCGCCCCCCCCCCGCCCCCCCCCCGGGGGCGGGGGGGGGCCCGCGTCGTACGGCGCTGGCTCGTCCCCCGTTCGGCGGCCGGCCCGCGTGTCGCGGCGTACCTCGGCTCGGGGCCGGTCGGGGTTGGGGACGCAGGTGCGTGGGCCGTACGGGTGCCGCAGCGTACGGGGCATGGCGTACGGGTACCGCGGCGTACGGGGAAAGGCGCACGGAGACGAGGCGTACGGGCGCGGCCCGAGAGGGAGGGGCGGCCGGCGGGGCCGGTCGGACGGGGGTGTGGCGCTGCCCCTCGCGCGGGTCGCGTGCGCGTATGCCAAAGGCCCCGTGGACAGCGGACTGTCCACGGGGCCCGGGTGGTGCCGGTGACGGCGCGTTCGTACCAGCGGCGTGCGCCGCGCCGTCGGGCCGTCGGGGCGGGCGCGCCAGGTGGGCGTGCGCGCCGGTGACGGCTGTTGTTCGGCTATTCGGCGAGGGTCGCCTCGGCGTCCAGGGTGGCGCCGACCGCCTGGAGCACGGCCGCGATCTTGAACGCCTCCTGGATCGTCTCCCGGTCCACGCCGGCCTTGCGCAGCACCTGCTCGTGCGAGTCCAGGCACATGCCACAGCCGTTGATCGCGGAGACCGCGAGCGACCAGAGTTCGAAGTCGACCTTCTCCACGCCCGGGTTGCCGATGACGTTCATCCGCAGGCCCGCACGCAGGTTGCCGTACTCCGGGTCCGACAGCAGGTGCCGGGTCCGGTAGTAGACGTTGTTCATCGCCATGATGGCGGCGGCCGACTTGGCCGCGGTGTACGCCTCGGCCGTCAGGTTGGCCTTGGCCTCCGGCTCCAGCTCCCGCAGGACGCGCGGCGAGCGCGAGGCGATGGCGCAGGCGAGCACCGTGCCCCAGAGCTGCTGCTGCGGCAGGCTGGAGTTGCCGATCACCGAACCGAGGTTCAGCTTCAGGTCCTTGGCGTAGTCCGGGACGGCGGACTTCAGGTCATCGAGTGCCACGGGTGTCTCTCAGTCTCGTTCGTTCACTCGCCGGAGAGCAGCGCGACCGGGTCGAGGGTCTCGTCGCCCTTGCTCCAGTTGCACGGGCACAGCTCGTCGGTCTGGAGGGCGTCGAGGACCCGCAGGACCTCCTTGGGGTTACGACCCACGGAGCCGGCGGTGACCATGGTGAACTGGATCTCGTTGTTCTGGTCCACGATGAAGACGGCGCGCTGGGCGAAGCCGTCGGCACCCTCGACGCCGAGCGCGCGCATGAGCTCGTGCTTCGAGTCGGCCAGCATCGGGAAGGGCAGGTCGTTCAGGTCGGCGTGGTCCTTGCGCCAGGCGTGGTGCACGAACTCGGAGTCGCCGGAGACGCCGAGGACCTTGGCGTCACGGTCGGCGAACTCGTCGTTCAGCTTGCCGAACGCGGCGATCTCGGTCGGGCAGACGAAGGTGAAGTCCTTGGGCCAGAAGAAGACGACCGACCAGCCGGTCTTGAACTCCTCCGAGCTGAACTCCTTGATCTCCAGCTTGTCGACCGAGGGGCCTTCGACGCCGAGGAGCTTCCAGTCGGGGAACTGGTCACCAACAGTGAGCACGCGATCTCCTTGTGAGCGAGGAAACCCCTGTGGTAGCGGGGTTCCAGGGGCTGGACGAGTGCCACAGTGCCACAGGAGGCATTGATCGCGGAAATAGCTAAACTGGGAACAGTTGATCGGAGGTGGTTATCAGTGGTGTCGCCCAGCACACCCGTGAGCAGGCCGCGACAGCCGAGCCTGGCCCAGTTGCGGGCCTTCGCGGCCGTCGCTGAACACCTGCACTTCCGCGACGCCGCAGCGGCCATCGGCATGAGCCAACCCGCGCTCTCGGGGGCCGTCGCCGCCCTTGAGGAATCGCTCGGCGTGCAGCTCCTTGAGCGTACGACGCGAAAGGTACTGCTCTCACCTGCGGGGGAGCGACTGGCCGAGCGTGCCCGTACGGTACTGGACGCGGTCGGCGAGCTCATGGAGGAGGCGGAGGCGGCGCGCGCGCCGTTCACCGGAGTGCTGCGGCTCGGGGTGATCCCCACCGTCGCCCCTTACCTGCTGCCGACCGTGCTCAAACTGGTCCGCAAGCGGTATCCGCTGCTCGACCTCCAGGTGCACGAGGAACAGACCAGCTCGCTGCTGGACGGCCTCGGCCACGGCCGGCTCGATCTGCTGCTGCTCGCGGTGCCGCTGGGGGTGCCGCAGGTGACGGAGTTGCCGCTGTTCGAGGAGGACTTCGTCCTGGTGATGCCGCAGGACCACTGGCTCGGCGGGCGCGGTGACGTGCCGCGCGAGGCGCTGAAGGAACTCGACCTGCTGCTCCTTGACGAGGGCCACTGCCTGCGGGACCAGGCGCTCGACATCTGCCGCGAGGTGGGCCGCACCGAAGGCGCCCCGGTGACCACGAGCGCGGCCGGCCTCTCCACCCTGGTGCAACTGGTGGCCGGCGGCCTCGGCGTGACGCTCCTCCCGCGCACCGCCCTGAAGGTGGAGACGGCCCGCAACGACCAGCTCACCACCGGCTGCTTCGCCGCCCCGGCCCCCGCCCGCCAGATCGCCCTGGCCATGCGCACGGGCGCGGCCCGCCAGCGCGAGTTCGAGTCCTTCGCGCAGGCGCTGCGCGAGGCGATGCGGGTGTTGCCGGTGCGGGTGGCTGAGGTGGGGTGAAGCGCCCCAGGGGCGGGGGTGTGCGGGCGAGGGCGACGGTGAGGACGTCGGCTGCCTCGAAGGGGAGGCGCCCGCCGATGAGAGGCCGGCCGCCTGCCGGTGTGTTTCCGGTGGTGGGGGCTGCAGCGGCCGGCCGCTGGCAGCACCTCTTCACAGCGCGACGACAAGCCCCAACGTGGGCGCCAGCGTCGCCAGTGCGCTCAGTGGCCAGTACAGCCGGGGCCGCGGCGTCGAGCCGTCCCGGGGCGGGCGGTTGAGCAGCCACCAGGCCAGTGCGAAGAGGAGCACGACCGGGCCGCCGAGCAGCAGCCAGGGCAGCGGGCCGTCGTTCTCGGTGGGCTCCGGTTCGGTCCAGCCGATTGCCGCGAGGGGCCAGTTGGCGGCGAAGTACCACAGGAGCCACACCGGGATCACCCCGGGGATTCCGAGCAGCACGTTCGCGGTGAGGGCCTTGGCGGCCCACGCACATGACGCGGGCCCGGTCGGCGACGGCTTCAGCATGGGCCCATTTTCCTGGCCCGGGTGGTGGCGTGTGCGGCGGTGGTTCTTCGTGGCGCGCAGGCGGCTGATTCGGCCTGCTCCGGCATCGTGCACCACACGGTCGTGCACGATGCCGGAGCTCTGCACTAGTTCGCCGCTCTGGTGGCGACGTGCCAATCAATCAAAGGCGCGATAGCAATGCGCCGGGTAATGAATGAGGAATGCATTAGTTGCAGGGGAAGACGTACTTGCTCGTGTAGTCGATGTAGAGTTTGCTCGGGCTGTTCCCGGCCTTTGCGGTCACGCGTGCGCAGGCGACTTTGGGAACGTAGACCGGGCCCGCGTGATCGGTGAAGTATCCCGAGTCGGTGCCGCAGTTCTTGCCGTCGATGTCGCACACGCTCAGGTACATGTACTTCTTTCCCTCGGCATTGTTGTCGAGGACCGCGCACCCCTTTCCGCTCTTGTTGATGTAGGTGAAGAGGGCCGCGAGCCGCAGTCGGGGGTCCGTCCCTTCGGGTAGCGGCTTGACGCCGCTCACCGTGTCGAAGCCCGCGCCACACAGAGTGGCAGCCGCAGAGATAGCCGCCGGGTCCTCGGCGGCGATCAGACGGGTGTCCGCGTCCGCGCTCGCGGACAGCGTGACGGACGGCCGCTCGATTGCGGTCGCGTGCGGTGCGGACACCAGCGCGCCGACGAGGGCCGAGGTGGCGACGACCGAGTGCAGCAGTACTTTACTGGAGCTTATGAGAACCACTTCCTTTTGTGGAAAGGGCGGAATCGGCTCCCCCTTCCTCACCCCTTGCTGGATTTCGAGATGTGAAGGGAGGGGTACCGCTCGATCGGCTCGACCTTATCCGTACGAAGCCGGGGTGGGCAGGGGTTTATTTCCGATATCGCGAAAAAGCGACATCCTGGTGTCACCTAGCGTGGCGGCCCTCTGGGAATGGGGAGGTAATCTGCAGGGTGGGACTGTGGGTCGAGGTATTTGGGAGATTACTGTGTGTTAATTTAGTGGCGTGAGTCACATCGAGGAAAGGGGTGCGGTAAGACGAAACCCGGCCGTGGGCGGGGTGCGTGTCGGCCATTTGATGCATGGCAGCAAAGTGATGGGTGCGGCAGCCGGGTCCGAGGAAGCCGGCTGCCCCTCCGTACGGGAACCACGCCGCCGGCCCCCGCCCGCAGCTCATGCGGGTGGGGGCCGGCGGCGTCGGCCGGGTGGGGCCGGGCGCGCGGGGGCTACTCCGTGCGGAGGCCGTCCGGGCGCATCATGCGCCAGAGGGGCGGCAGGCTGGTCAGGGTGACCAGGGCGATGACGCCGGCGCCGATGCCGACCATGGGGAACATCGAGGACCAGTCCTGTACGGGCCTGTCGACCATCTTCAGGAGGACCACGCCCAGCGTGGCGCCGCCGAGGACGGACAGCAGCAGGCCGATGACGACCGGGATGGCCGTCTGCCACAGGACCGAGTAGGCCAGCGTGGTGCGGCGGGTGCCGAAGGCCACCAGGACCGACAGCAGGCGCCTGCGCTCACGTAGCTGTTCGAGCTGGGTGACGACCATGGAGGCGCCGATGAGCAGCAGGGTGACCGTCGCGCCGACGAACAGGCCGGTCTGGATGTTGTCGAAGCGTTGGCTGCGCTCCACGTCGGTGTAGACGTCCACGCCGGCCGTCGGGTCGAGCCGCACCATCGCATTGCGCAGGTGCTCCAGCGCATCCGGTGCCTTCGGGTCCACTTCGAGCCGCATGGAGAGCCCGGCCGGCGTGTCCAGCTTCTCGATCGGCAGCGCCTTCGGCGTGGCCACGATGGCGTTCGCCAGGTCGCCCGGGGCCACTCCGGTCGGCTTCACGACGGGGGAGGACTGCGGCACCGTCCACAGCGGCCTCGGCACGCCCTTCTCGCCCTGGGTGTCGGGCGCGAGGTCGATGCGGGTGCCGGGCCGGACGGGGGTGCTCAGGCCGTCCTGGGTCAGGAAGGTGTCCCCGTCCTTGCAGGAAGACAGGTCGAAGAGGGCGCGCAGGCTCTGGCAGTCGGAGATGAACAGCGTCGTTTCGATGGTGTCGTCGGTGGTCCCGGGGCGGGCGCCGGCCAGCGTGAACGTGGAGCGGATGCTGGCCACCACGTCCCGGGTGCCGTGCACCCCGCGGACGGTGGAGATGGCGTGCTGGACCTCGTCGTTGTTGCTGACGTCGGCGATCACGGCGATGTTCGGGTCGCTGGGGCCGAGCCCGGTGTGGGTCTCGAAGTCGTCCTGGACGCCGGCGAACAGCATCTGGATGGCGATCGCACCGGCCACCGCCACGGTGACGCCGCTGATCGTACGGGCCGCCGTACCGCTGCTCAGTTGCAGCCGGCGGACGGCAAGTTGCCAGGACAGCGGGCCGTGCTTGAAGCGGTTGACGAACCCTTCGACCAGCCAGGCCAGCAGGGTGGTGACGCCGATCAGGACGAGCATGGCGCCGGCCGCCACCTGGTAGGTGTTGAGGTCGCTGCCCTCCCGGTAGCTGACCTCGCCGATCATCGGCAGCAACAGCGCGAAGCCGAGCGCGGGCAGCGCGAGGCGCCACCACAGCCGGCGCCGCTTCGGGGCGCCGCTGCGGACCACGCCCAGCGGCTCGATGGCGATGCTGCGCATCGCCAGCAGCGTGACGAGCACGGCGCAGGCCGGTACGGTCACCGCCACCAGGACCGCGAGCGCCGGGTGCGGCGCCACGTCGGACGGGAAGACGTTGATGTCCCACACCGTGACCGAGCCGGCGAACTCCCGCCCGACGAGGAAGAACGCGGTGCCGACCAGCAGCCCGAACAACGCGCCGACCAGTGCTTCGCCGGCTGCGATCCGGTGCGTCATGCGCAGGTCGGCGCCGACCAGGCGCAGCGCGGCCAGCCGCCGGTCGCGCTGTTCGCCGCCGAACCGCACCGCCGTACCGATGAACATCGCCACTGGCATCAGCAGCACCACGCACACCATGACGACCAGCAGGATGAGCACGGCGCTCATCGGCTCGCTCTCACCGGTGCGGCCGAACCGGTCGGCGCGCTGCGCGTTGTCCTCGGTGATCTTGTCGTTGCCCGCGATGAACATCAGCTCGGCGGGGCCGCGCAGGCCCTGGTCACCGATGGTGCCGACGACGCGGTACGCGGCGAACCGCTCCCCGAGCACCTTCGCGTCGTCGCTGCGCAGCAGGTCCCGCAGGGCGGGCGAGACCAGCATCTCGCCGGGGCGCGGAATGCCCGTGGTGCCCGGCGGGGTGGGCGGCTGCGCGCCCTCCGCGCGCAGCAGGTGGCCCACGATCTCCTGGTCGTGCCAGGCGGTGCTGCCGTTCACGTACAGGAAGGTGTGCGGGCCCGGCTTGAGGCTCTCCTCGTAGAAGACGGGGACGTTGCGCGCGTCGCCCCGCTCGCCGCGGCTGCTGAGGATGCTCGGCACGGAGGCCGCGAGCAGCAGCAGCGCGACGCCGAGGCCCACGCCGATGCCGGTGAGCGCCGTACGGGTCCAGCCGGCCCGGCCGCCGGCGACGGCGAAGCGGGCGCCGAGCCCGAGGTCGCGCACCCAGGCGGCGAGCCCCGCCCGGGCCCTGACCCCGAGCGGCCGGCCGCCCGCGCTGGGGCTGGCGCCGCCGGACACCGGTGCGTCCGGGGCCTCGGCCTGCGGCGCGCTCGGGTGCGGTTGGGTGATCATGCGACGCCCGCCATGTCCCGGGCCTTGCCGTCCCGTACGACGACCTCGCGGTCGGAGTACGCGGCCACCCGTGCCTCGTGGGTGACGAGCACCACCGCGGCCCGGGTGTCCCGTGCCGCGTCCGTGAACAACTGCATGACGCGCTCGCCGTTGAGCGAGTCGAGCGCGCCGGTCGGCTCGTCGGCGAAGAGCACCCGCGGCTGGGTGACCAGCGAACGCGCCACCGCCACCCGCTGCCCCTGGCCACCGGAGACCTCGCTGGGCCGCTGGCCTGCGACGGTGTCCACCTCAAGCCGCCCAAGCCACTCCAGGGCCTGCGCCTCGGCGGCCTTGCGGCCGGTGCCGTTCAGCCGCAGCGGCAGGGCCACGTTCTCCAGGCAGGTCAGCTCGGGGACGAGCTGGCCGAACTGGAAGACGAAGCCGAACTCGCTCCGGCGCAGCGCGCTGCGCTCCCGGTCGGGCAGCGCGGACCTCGCCCCGCCGCCGGAGGAGACGGTGCCCGAGTCGGGCTGGACGATCCCGGCCAGGCAGTGCAGCAGCGTGGACTTGCCGGAGCCCGACGGGCCCATGATCGCGACGACCTCGGCGGGGTGGATGGAGAAGTCGGCGCCGTCCAGGGCCGGGGTGGGCCCGTAGGACTTGTGCAGTCCGGAGGCGACGAGCAGGGAGCCGGCGGGGGTCATCCGCGCACCGCCTTGTCGAGTTGGTCGAGTCGGGCCGCGGTGAGTTCGAGCCACCGCAGATCGGCTTCGAGGTGGAACAGCGCGTGGTCGCAGATGAGCTGGTCGGCGAGGTCGCCGTTGCGCTTGCGTTGGGTCAGGTCGCGCATCAGGCGCAGGTGCTCGGCGCGCTGGGTGTCCAGCAGGTCGGCCGCGTTGCGTCCGGTCAGCAGCGCCAGCACGACCTTGGTGTAGAGGGTCGACTGGAGGTACGGATCGGGCTTTTCGGGCTGGGCGAGCCAGTGCCCGACATCGGTGATCCCGGCGTCGGTGATGGCGTACCGCTTGCGCTCGGGGCCGCCTCCGGCCTCTATTCCGTCGACCTCCACGAGGCCGTTCTTCAGTAGCCGGGACATGGTCGAGTAGACCTGCCCGTAGTGCAGGGGGCGGTCGTGCCCGAAGCGCTCGTCGAAGGCGCGCTTGAGGTCGTAACCGTGTCGGGGGCCGGACTCCAGGAGCCCGAGAAGGGTGTGGCCAATGGACATGTCGGGGACTCTACACCATGTGTATACGCCCTATGTATAGCCGCAGTGCATAGATGATCTTCGCAGGTCAGGGGCGATGTGCTGGGTTGAGGAGGGGGTGGGGTCTGTGTGGGGCCGGGGTGGCGCCTCTGGTTGCGCCCCCGGCGGCGGAGGGGTGGGTTCCGCGTGCGGCCGGGGCGGCGCTCCGGATTGTGGAGGGTTGGGTTCCGTGCCGGGTCGGGGCGGCGCTCCGGATGCCGGGGGGTCGGATTCCGTGCTGGGGCGGGGTGGTGCCCCGGCGGCGGAAGGGTGAGTTCCGTACGGGGCCGGGGCATCCGCCCGCGGCATGCGAAAGGCCCGCTCGGCGTCGGTGGACGGTGCCGGGCGAGCCTGCGGGGGAGTGGAGCTGCGGGAGGGGTGGGTGTGTGGAGGGTGTGCGGTGGGGTGGGTGCGCGGTGGGGTGGGGCGGATTCGGCTTGGGGTGGGTCGGGCGCGCGCCGCACCCGGATTCCGCCGCGCCCCGCCCCACTCCTCCGCGAGGCGCCGCGCCTCACCGCGAGGCGCCGCGCCCCGCACTGGCGCGAGGCGCCGCGCCCCACCTCCCCGCCGCGGCGGAGTCACGTACCCCGCCCGGTGCCCTCCGATGTGTCGGAAATCTCCGTACGGTTCGGGTCGTTTGGCCCGGGCTGATAGCGCGGCCCGGGCGGATCAGGCGCCTCGGCCGGATCAGGCGCCCCCCCTCGGCCGTCCGCCCCGGGTCGATCACATGCCCCCGGCGGATCAGCCGATCCCGTAGCGGACTTCGGTGGCCGGCCGCGGCGGGGGATCGCGCCGACGCCGCCCGGGAGTCGGCCGGCGTCCGCCAGCGCCCGGCGGAGCAGGAACTCCACATGGGCGTTGGCGCTGCGGAGTTCGTCGCCGGCCCAGCGGGCCAGCGCGTCGTGGACGGCGGGGTCGAGCCGCAGCAGCATCTGCTTGCGCTGCTGCGGCCTGCGCCGCGGGGGCTCCTCCGTCACTGGTAGAGCGATCCCGTGTTCAGCACCGGCTGCGGGGAGCGGTCGCCGCAGAGCACGACCAGCAGGTTGCTCACCATCGCCGCCTTGCGCTCCTCGTCCAGCTCCACGATGCCCTGTTCCGCGATCCGCTCCAGCGCGTCCTCGACCATGCCGACCGCGCCCTCCACGATCTGGCGGCGCGCCGCGACCACGGCCCCGGCCTGCTGCCGCTGGAGCATGGCCGACGCGATCTCGGGCGCGTACGCGAGGTGCGTGAAGCGCGATTCGATGATCCGTACGCCGGCCGCCGCCACCCGGGCGTGCAGTTCGACCGCGAGCTTCTCGGTGATCTCCTCGGCGTTGCCGCGCAGCGACAGACCGCCCTCGTCGTGTGCGTCGTACGGGTACTCGATGGCGATGTGCCGCACGGCCGCCTCGGTCTGGGTGGCGACGAACTCCAGGAAGTCGTCCACCTCGAACACGGCCTGCGCGGTGTCCTCGACCTTCCAGACCACCACGGCCGCGAGCTCGATCGGGTTGCCGTACGCGTCGTTGACCTTGAGCACCGCGGTCTCGTGGTTGCGCACCCGGGTGGAGATCCTCTTCCGGCTGGTGAACGGGTTCACCCAGCGCAGGCCGTCGGTGCGGATGGTGCCGCGGTAGCGGCCGAAGAGCTGGACCACGCGGGCCTCGCCGGGCGCGACCATGTTCAGCCCGCACATGGCGAGGAAGGCGCCGATGGAGATCAGCGGGCCGGCGATGATCAGCGGCACGCCGACCGCCGGCGTGCCGTCGCTCGCCACCGCTATGCCGGCGATCAGCAGGGCGACGCCGCCGAAGAGGCCGAAGAGGCCGCAGAGCAGGGCGAGCCCCCCGTTCACGCTGTGCGCGGGGAACTCGGTGACCCGGGGCTCCTGTCTGGCGGGCAGGTCGCCGCCGCCGGTGCTGGTGGCCGGCGTGCTGGGTGGGGTGGTGGGCGTGGGCATGGCGTGGTTCCCCGTTCGTGAGCATGGCCGCGCACGCCCGGTGGGGCCGGGGGTGCGGCGTCGAGGCGGTCGTTCCTCAGCTAGCAAAGTGTTAGCACATTAACGCACCGGGACAACCCTCGGCGCCCCTGATTCGTCGGTTCCCATGGAAGGGGTGCTGATTGTCACGTCCCGAAATGGCTTGATCAATGGGCTTTTGCCGCTACTTGCGGTGTTAGCTACTTGGATTGGCTGGCTTGGGGTGAAGCGACTGGAGCGGCAGACATGAGCCGAGCGGACGACAGGCGGGCGCGCCAGAAGCGCGCTCGCCGCGGAAAGACGGAAGGGACCGGCGCGGGCGCGGCGGACGGCGCGACCGCGGCGATACCCGGCGACATATCCGGTACGTCGAACACACCTGGCAGGTCGAACACACCTGGTACGACGGGCACGCCCGGCACCACGAGCAGGTCGGGGACCGCGAGCACGCCCGGCACGGCAACCCAGAAGTCCCTGCACTCCCAGCAGGCGCAGCAGGCCCAAGAAGCCCCGCAGGCCGAGAAGCCCGAGAAGCCCGAGAAGCCCGAGAAGCCCAAGAAGCCCAAGAAGAAAGGCTTCCGCCGCTTCTTCACCTGGAAGAAGCTGCTGGCCTACTTCCTCGGCTTCATCGCCCTGTGCACCGGCGCCTTCGCCGTGCTCTACTTCTCCGTCGACGTACCGTCGGGCAACGCGGCGGCCAAGGCGCAGAGCAACATCTACCGCTACAGCGACGGCACCGTCTTCGCCCGCACCGGCGACATCAACCGCGAGTCGGTCAAGCTGTCCCGGGTGCCGAAGGACGTCCAGCACACCTTCGTGGCGGCCGAGAACAAGAGCTTCTACAACGACTCGGGCATCGACCTGAAGGGCACCACCCGCGGGGTGCTCAACACCCTGCTCGGCCGCGGCAAGCAGGGTGGCTCGACCATCACCCAGCAGTACGTCAAGAACTACTACCTCACCCAGGAACAGACCGTCTCCCGCAAGCTCAAGGAGCTGGTCATCTCGCTCAAGCTGGACCGCGAGAAGTCCAAGGACGAGATCCTTGAGGGGTACGTCAACACCAGCTACTTCGGCCGCAACGCCTACGGCATCCAGGCGGCCTCCCGCGCGTACTACGGCAAGGAGGTCGAGAAGCTGACCGTCGCCGAGGGCGCGTACCTGGCGGCGCTGCTCCAGGCCCCGAGCCAGTACGACTGGGCGGCGGCCGGGCCGGTCAGCAAGAAGCTGGTCAAGCAGCGCTGGAACTACGTGCTCGACAACATGGTCGAGAAGAAGTGGCTGGACGCCGACGAGCGCGCAGCCCTGAAGTTCCCGGTGCCCGGGCCGCCCAAGGCGGTGGCCGGCCTGGACGGGCAGCGCGGCTACCTGGTCAAGCTCGCCGAGCAGGAGCTCATCAAGGCCGGCGTCAACGAGCAGGACCTGCTGGCCGCCGGCGGCTGGGACATCACGCTCAACATCGACCGGCACAAGCAGCGCGACCTGGAGCGGGCCGTCAGGACCGAACTGCTGGCCGACCTGGACCCGGCCACCCGCCCGGTGGACGCCAGGGCGCAGGCCGGTGCGGTCTCGGTGGACCCGAAGACGGGCCGCATCCTCGCCCTGTACGGCGGCCGGGACTACACCAAGCACTACGTCAACAACGCCACCCGCCAGGACTACCAGCCGGCCTCCACCTTCAAGCCGCTCATCCTCGCCTCGGCCTTCGAGAACGACGCCCGCACCCGCGCCGGCCTGCCGATCCGGCCCGGCACGATCTACGACGGCACCAGCAAGCGGCCGGTCCGGGGCAGCACGACGCCGTTCGCCCCGCCCAACGAGGACGGCCGCAGCTACGGCCCGATCAGCGTGCAGCGGGCCATGAACAAGTCGGTCAACTCCGTCTTCGCGCAGATGGCCGTCGACGTCGGGCTCCCCGAGGTCAAGCAGACCGCGGTCGACCTCGGCATGAACCCCAAGGCCGGCGGCTTCGACGAGCGGCCCGCGATGTCGCTGGGCGTGATGGGCGCCAGCCCGCTGGAGATGGCCGGCGTGTACGCCACGCTCGACAACCACGGCAAGAAGGTCACCCCGACCATCGTGAAGTCGGCGGAGAAGCGCGACGAGAAGGCCGACCTGCCGGACCCGGTCGGCGAGGAGGCCATCAGCCGCAACTCGGCCGACGCCGTCACCTCCGTCCTCACCGGCGTGGTGGACGACGGCACCGGCTCCGCGGTGCGCACCGAGGGCCAGGCGGTGGCCGGCAAGACCGGCACCTCCGACGACAACAAGTCGGCCTGGTTCGTCGGCTACACCCCGGACCTGGTGACGGCCGTCGGCCTGTTCGGCGAGGCCGACCGCACGCAGGGCAAGGTCAAGCAGGGCCAGCAGGTCTCGCTGCGCGGCACCGGGGGCGGCGGCCGGGTCAACGGTGGCGCCTACCCGGCACAGATCTGGGCCGCGTACACCCAGGCCGCGCTGAGCGGCGACGCCGCCTCGCGGTTCGACCTCGATACGCACCTGGGGCCGGCCGCCCCGGCCACCAGGGAGCCCACCGTGGCGCCGCCGACCACCCGGGCGCCCGGTCTCTTTTTCACATCTGGCGCTGCCGCCGCTACTCCGTGTGTAGATGTCGGTGGTGGGCGGATGATTAAAAAAAAATTGGGGGGGGGGGGGGGG
>NZ_JBEHZD010000194.1:0-12775 GCF_040240285.1 Streptomyces sp. HSW2009
ACACCGCACGCGGCCCTTCATCGATCTGCTCGCCCGCATCCCCGACCTGCCGCAGCCGGCCGCGTCGGCCGGCCCCGACCCCCCAGCCGCCCGCCGCGGCCCCCGGATAGCTGACCTGGGCTGCGGCCCCGGCCACGTCACGGCCCTGCTCGCCTCCCGCTGGCCCGGCGCGCACATCACCGGGTACGACAACTCGGCGGACATGCTCCGCGAGGCCCAGTCCCACGCGGGTCCCACCGAAGGCGGCGGCCGTCTCGACTTCCGGCCGGCCGACGCCGCCACCTGGGTCCCCGACGAACCCTTCGACCTGATCGTCTCGAACGCGGCCCTCCAGTGGGTGCCCAACCACTCCGACTCCTTCGAGACCTGGATCAACTCGCTGACCCCGGGCGGCACCTTCGCCTTCCAGGTCCCGGGGAACTTCGTCTCGCCCAGCCACTCCCTGCTCGGCGAGCTGTGCGACACGCCGCGCTGGCGCCAACGGCTGGACGGCCACGGCCGCCGCTTCGTGCACATCCTCAGCCCGGCCGGCTACCTGGAACGCCTCATCGGCCTCGGCTGCACCGTGGACGCCTGGGAAACCACCTACGTCCAGGTGCTCACCGGCGCCGATCCGGTGCTCGACTGGGTCAAGGGCACCGCGCTGCGCCCGGTCCTGACGGAGCTGGCCGACGAGCCCGCGCTGGCCGAGGAATTCCTCGCCGAATACCGCGACCTGCTGCGCAAGGCGTACCCCCAAGGCCCGTACGGCACCGTCTTCCCCTTCCGCCGCATCTTCGTCGTGGCCCGGAGGGCAGACGGATGATCACCGCCGTCGACCACGTCCAACTCGCCGCCCCGCCCGGCAGCGAGGAGCGGTTACGGGCGTACTACGCGGGCGTCCTCGGCCTGACCGAGGTGCCCAAGCCGCCGGTCCTCGCGGCCCGCGGCGGCTGCTGGTTCACCGGCGGCGCCGTCACCCTGCACCTGGGCGTCGAACCCGGCTTCAGGCCGTCGGCCAAGGCCCACCCCGGGCTGCGGGTGCGTGACATCGAGGCGTTCGCGCACCGCCTCGCTGCCCACGGCGCGAAGGTCGTCTGGGACGACAACCTCCCCGGCCACCAGCGCTTCTACAGCGAAGACCCGGTCGGCAACCGCCTCGAATTCCTCGCCCCCCACCCCCAGGACCCACCCCCGCCACCCACACCCCAGCCCTCCACGGCCCGGGCCCCCGCGCCTGCGGCCCCCACCCCGGCCCCCGCCGTCCGGGCCGGTGGCCTGACCCCTCGACCCGACACCGATCGCCCCGACGCCGAAGGCTGACCCACCACCCCGACCACCCACCACGCCGGGCCCTGGGCCCCCACCCCACACAACCGGCCCGACCCCGCCCACCAGGCCGTTTCCGGCTCGGTGTGCGGGGTCGGGGTTGCGCCCGGTGGGCCCGGCGGGGCCCGGGGGTCAGTTCTTGCGGTGGCCGATCAGGCGGGGCTTGGGCTCCAGGCCGTCCAGGCCGTGCCAGGCCAGGTTGACCAGATGGGCGGCGACCTCCGACTTGCGGGGCTTGCGGACGTCCAACCACCACTGGCCGGTGAGCGCCACCATGCCGACCAGCGCCTGCGCGTACAGCGGGGCCAGCTTGGCGTCGAAGCCGCGGGCCTTGAACTCCAGGCCCAGGATGTCCTCGACCTGGGTGGCGATGTCGCTGATCAGCGAGGCGAAGGTGCCCGTCGACTGGGCCACCGGGGAGTCCCGCACCAGGATGCGGAAGCCGTCGGTGTACTGGTCGATGTAGTCCAGCAGCGCGAACGCCGCCTGTTCCAGCAGCTCGCGCGGGTGGCCGGCGGTCAGGGCACCGGTCACCATGTCCAGGAGCTGTCGCATCTCGCGGTCCACGACCACGGCGTACAGCCCCTCCTTGCCGCCGAAGTGCTCGTAGACCACCGGCTTGGAGACCCCGGCCTTAGCCGCGATCTCCTCCACCGACGTGCCCTCGAAGCCGCGCTCGGCGAAGAGCGTGCGACCGATGTCCAGCAGTTGCTCGCGCCGCTCCTTGCCGGTCATGCGGATACGGCGGGCCCGCCGGCCGCCGGTGCTGCCGGATCGGCTCCTGTTGCTGCTGGTGTTGCTGTCGATCGCCACGTCCTCCATCATGCCGCGCCGGCGGTGTCCTTCACTCGTTCGGCGGTGGTGTCCTGACGCCGGGCGTCGATGCGGTTCTCCGACGGCCAGCGCACGTCGTACGCCCAGCCCGCCTTCTCGAACCAGCGGATGATCCGCGCGCTGGAGTCGAGCTGGCCGCGCAGCACGCCGTGTCGCGCGGACGTCGGGTCCGCGTGGTGCAGGTTGTGCCAGGACTCGCCGCAGGAGAGCACCGCCAGCCACCAGACGTTGCCCGAGCGGTCACGCGACTTGAACGGGCGCTTGCCGACCGCATGGCAGATGGAGTTGATGGACCACGTCACGTGGTGCAGCAGCGCCACCCGGACCAGCGAGCCCCAGAAGAACGCGGTCACCGCGCCCTGCCAGGACCATGTCACCAGACCGCCGATCAGCGGCGGCAGACCCAGCGAGACGATCGTCCACAGCACGAACTGACGCGAGACCCTGCGCATCGCCGGGTCCTTGACCAGGTCCGGGGCGTACTTGTGCTGCGGGGTCTGCTCCTCGTTGAACATCCAGCCGATGTGCGCCCACCACAGGCCCTTGAGCAGCGCCGGAACCGTCTCCCCGTACCGCCACGGCGAGTGCGGGTCGCCCTCGGCGTCGGAGAACTTGTGGTGCTTGCGGTGGTCGGCCACCCAGCGGACCAGCGGGCCCTCGACGGCCAGCGAACCCGCGATCGCCAGCGCGATCCGCAGGGGCCGCTTCGCCTTGAATGAACCGTGCGTGAAATAGCGGTGGAACCCGATGGTGATGCCGTGGCAGCCGATGTAATACATCACGACCAGCAGTCCGAGATCCAGCCAGCTAACCCCCCAACCCCAGGCCAGCGGGACCGCCGCCAGCAGGGCGACGAAGGGCAGGAAGATGAACAACAACAGGGTGATCTGCTCGACCGATCCCTTGCTGTCGCCGCCCAGCGTCGCGGACGGAAGCATTGATTCCGGGGTTTTTGGCGCGTCGTCGATCACGTCGGGGCTTGCAGTCATGGGTTCCCTCAGAGGGGTCGGGACACGGCTACGCATACGTAACCTACGGCTACGTAAGTATGGCAGGGCCGCGACCTAGGACAAGGGGGCTGTGGATAACCGGCGATGCGGTGCCCCCGACCAGGGGACCTATCCTGGTGCGGTCGGACAGCGCGGTCCGCAAAATCGCCCAAAGTGCTCGTACTCGCAAGGAGCCGCACCTGTGAGCAGTGCCGAGACCGCCAGCAACACCAGCCCGGTCCCCGAAGACGCGCCCACCACGACCACTGCCGGATCGCCCGGGGAAGCCCAGGACGTCGCCCGCCGGGGCGCCGCCCTGCGGGCCGACATTCGTCGCCTCGGAGACCTGCTGGGCGAGACCCTGGTCCGCCAGGAAGGCCCTGACCTGCTCGATCTCGTCGAGCGGGTGCGTGCCCTGACCCGTACCCCCGCCACGGACGCGACGGCCGGCGACCAGCCGGGCGACACCGCGGCCGAACTGCTCGCCGCCACCGATCTCCAGACCGCGGCCAAGCTCGTACGGGCCTTCTCCACCTACTTCCACCTCGCCAACGTCACCGAACAGGTGCACCGCGGCCGTGAGCTGCGGGCCCACCGGGCGGCCGAGGGCGGCATCCTCACCCGCACCGTCGACCAGCTCAAGGACGCCGACCCGGACCACCTGCGGGAGACCGTCGCTCACCTGAACGTGCGACCCGTCTTCACCGCGCACCCCACCGAGGCCGCCCGCCGCAGCGTGCTCAACAAGCTCCGGCGCGTCGCCTCGCTGCTCGACCGGCTCGCCGCCGAGGGCGACAGCCGCCGCACCCAGCTCAGGCTGGCCGAGAACATCGACCTGCTGTGGCAGACCGACGAGCTGCGGGTGGCCCGCCCGGAGCCCGCCGACGAGGCCCGCAACGCCATCTACTACCTGGACGAGCTGCACGCCGGCGCCGTCGGCGACGTCCTGGAGGACCTCGCAGCCGAGCTGGAGCGGGTCGGCGTCGAGCTGCCCGCCGGCACCCGACCGCTGACCTTCGGCACCTGGATCGGCGGCGACCGCGACGGCAACCCCAACGTCACCCCCGAGGTGACCTGGGACGTGCTGCTCCTCCAGCACGAGCACGGCATCACCGACGCCCTCCAGGCCGTCGACGACCTGCGGGCCGCGCTCTCCAACTCGATCCGCAACGGCGGCGCCACCGACGAGCTGCTGGCCTCGCTCCAGGCCGACCTGGACCGGCTCCCCGAGATCAGCCCCCGCTACAAGCGCCTGAACAGCGAAGAGCCGTACCGCCTGAAGGCCACCTGCATCCGGCAGAAGCTCATCAACACCCGCGCGCGGCTCGCCGCCGGCACCCCGCACCAGGTCGGCCGCGACTACCTGGGCACCGCCGAACTCCTCGCCGACCTCCAGCTCGTCCAGGACTCGCTGCGCCAGCACCGCGGCCAGCTCATCGCCGACGGCCGCCTTGAGCGCACCATCCGCACGCTCGCCGCCTTCGGCCTCCAGCTCGCCGTGATGGACGTACGCGAGCACGCCGACGCCCACCACCACGCACTCGGCCAGCTCTTCGACCGGCTCGGCGAGGAGTCCTGGCGGTACGCGGACATGCCGCGCGACTACCGGCGCAAGCTGCTCGCCAAGGAGCTGCGCTCGCGCCGCCCGCTCGCCCCCTCGCCCGCCCCGCTGGACGCCGCGGGCGCCAAGACGCTCGGCGTCTTCAGCACCGTCCGCGAGGCGTTCGAGCGGTTCGGGCCCGAGGTCATCGAGTCGTACATCATCTCCATGTGCCAGGGCGCGGACGACGTGTTCGCCGCCGCGGTGCTGGCCCGCGAGGCCGGCCTGCTCGACCTGCACGCCGGCTGGGCCAAGATCGGCATCGTGCCGCTGCTTGAGACCACGGACGAGCTCCGCGAGGCCGACCGCATCCTGGACGACATGCTCGCCGACCCCTCCTACCGGCGGCTGGTCGCGCTCCGCGGCGACGTGCAGGAGGTCATGCTCGGCTACTCGGACTCCTCCAAGTTCGGCGGCATCACCACCAGCCAGTGGGAGATCCACCGGGCCCAGCGCCGGCTGCGTGACGTGGCGCACCGGCACGGCGTACGGCTGCGCCTCTTCCACGGCCGCGGCGGCACCGTCGGGCGCGGCGGCGGCCCCACCCACGATGCGATCCTCGCCCAGCCCTGGGGCACCCTGGAGGGCGAGATCAAGGTGACCGAGCAGGGCGAGGTCATCTCCGACAAGTACCTGGTGCCGTCGCTGGCCAGGGAGAACCTGGAGCTGACGGTCGCCGCCACGCTCCAGGCGTCCGCGCTGCACACCGCGCCCCGCCAGTCGGACGAGGCGCTGGCCCGCTGGGACGCGACCATGGACACGGTCTCGGACGCGGCGCACGACGCGTACCGCGCGCTGGTGGACGACCCGGACCTGCCGGCGTACTTCTTCGCCTCCACCCCCGTCGACCAGCTCGCCGAACTGCACCTGGGCTCCCGCCCCTCGCGCCGCCCCCCCAGCGGCGCCGGGCGCGACGGGCTGCGCGCCATCCCGTGGGTGTTCGGCTGGACCCAGTCGCGGCAGATCGTGCCGGGCTGGTTCGGCGTCGGCTCCGGTCTGAAGGCGGCGCGCGAGGCCGGGCTCGACACGGTCATCGACGAGATGCGCGAGCACTGGCACTTCTTCCAGAACTTCCTCTCCAACGTGGAGATGACGCTGGCCAAGACCGATCTGCGGATCGCCAGGCACTACGTGGACACCCTCGTCCCCGACGAGCTCAAGCACGTCTTCGCGGTCATCGAGGCCGAGCACGAGCTCACCGTCCGCGAGGTGCTGCGGATCACCGGCGGCAAGGAACTCCTGGACACCAACCCGGTGCTGAAGCAGACCTTCCGGGTGCGTGACGCCTATCTCGACCCGATCTCCTACCTCCAGGTCACGCTGCTGCACCGGCAGCGGCAGGCCGCCGAGCGCGGCGAGGAGGCGGACCCGCTGCTGGCCCGCGCGCTGCTGCTCACGGTCAACGGCGTGGCGGCCGGCCTGCGCAACACGGGCTGACCACCTCCGCGAACCCCGCGACCTGGTCGACCCCCCCCGCCCGGGGGCCGGCCCGACCACCGCACGCACGCGCCCGGGACGTCTCGTCTCGGGCGCGTTGTGCGTGGTGCGTGGTGGTGCGTGGGTGGTGCGCGGTGGGTGTGGGGTGGCGCGTGCGGGGTGGTGTGCGGTGGGTGTGGGGCGTGCGGGTTTACGCGGGGTGGCCGGGGCTCCCGCGCTTCTCGGCACCCCGGGGTGCCCTCAGCCGCAGTTCAGCGGGGTGCGGCGGAGTTCGATGCGTGCGCTGGACTTGGCGTCGCCGGTCTCGTAGAGGACGGCGACGGTCGACGGCCCGACCATCGCGAGGTCGGAGTAGGCCGCCGGGCCCGGGGCGATGGTGGCCGCCCGCTGCCAGGTGCGGCCGGAGTCCGTACTGCGCCGGAGCGTCAACTGCCGCCGTTCGCTGGCGTGCGCGGGGGCCGAGAACAGCAGGGCGGTGCAGTGGGCCCGGCCGGGCCCTGAGCCGCCGCCGGTGCCGGAGCCCGACCCCGAGCCCAGAATGGCGCCGAGGTCGAAGTCGGCGCGGGCGCTCGCAGGGTCGCCGCCGGTCTCCGTGTGCAACAGGGCGCCCTTGACGACCGGGGCGACCAACTCCGTACGGGGCCGGAAGGGCGCGGCGAAGCGCGTACCGCCGTCGGCGCTGTACGTGTCGAGCCGGGTCGCGGGGTGGCTGCCGCCCTGGTCGCGGGCGTTGACGTAGAGGCGGCCGTCGGGCAGTTCGGCCACGGCGTTCTCGTCCGGCCGCAGGGTGCCGTCCGTGTGGTGGTCCAGGGCGCCGATCCGCCAGCTCACGCCGTGGTTGTCGCTGTAGAGGAGATGCGCGCCGGCGCCGTTTGCCGTGGTGTGGTTGGCGGCCACCACCAGCCGCCCGGGGTGCTGCCGGTCGAGCGCGATGCCGTGCCCGGGCCCGGTCGCGTACCAGCGCCACTGCGCGCGCTTGACGCTCGCGGTGATCTCCGTGGCCCGTGACCAGGAGCGTCCCGCGTCGGTGCTGCGCTGGAGGTAGACCCGCCGGCCGTCGGCGGGCGCCACGGTGCCCGCCTCGATCTGCGGCTGGGTGACGGCGCCGGACTGCCGGGTGGTCAGCAGAACCACGTCCCCGCTGGCCGGGTCGACGACGGGGGCCGGATTGCCTGCCACGTTCCGCCCGTTGTCCGCGACCCGGGCGAGCGGCCCCCAATGACACCCGCCGTCCGTCGAGCGCCGACTCACCACCTCGATGTCCCCGTGGTCCGCGGCGCTGCTCCGCCGCCCTTCCGCAAAGGCAATCAAGGTGCCCTCGGCACGCACCAATGCGGGAATACGAAAGGTGTGGTAGCCACCGGTCCCCGAAACGAAGGGCGTGGAAACGGAACAGGTGGAGGCCGCCCGGCTCTTCTCGTCCGCGTCCCCGCCCCACATCTTCGCGGTGAGTGGAATGGCCGCGACGACCAATACGAGGGCGGCGGAGCCCCACGGGCGTCTTCGATGAACTAAGGCGTGGGTCATATGGGGACTATGTCATTCACCGGGGGGAGTTGACGGGTGATTGCGCCATTTACGTGACGGAGGCTGCCGGTCGGGTGAAGGGGGTGTGGAGGCCCGCTCCCGGCCCTGCCGTCCGCCTGGGTTCGGGTGGCAGCGAAGGGGGAACGGCGGGGCGGTGGCCTGGCAGAATTCCGACATCGCCGCTTCTCTTCCGGCCCGGCTCGGGTCTCCCCCGATGGGGCTCGTACGGCGTCGTGTCGGCGGGCCCGTGGATATTGATGGACGCGTAAAATTCATCTGCTGTTTTTCTCTCGGCTCTCCCGTTGAAGGTGATGCGTGAGCCGCGCCTCGCGGAAGTGCCTTCATGTGACACGCGTCACTCTCCCCTTTTCTGATGTTGCGGATGTTGGCGGCAATTAGCACGTTCTGTCGGCATAGCGCGGCATCCTTGCCGCCTCGTACGGTCACCGGCGCGCGACTTCTTTGCCCTGCATCACGTACGGGAAGGTAAGAGCGAAATGCCATATCGGGAACACCCGCGAAGACTCAGATCCGCGGTGGGGTGGTTACTTGCTTCGGTCGTCGTGGCCGGGCTCGTACCGGCAGGTCTGCCGGCCCACCCCGCGGCGGCGACCGGGCGCGGCGGCCAGGCCGCACCGGAGGAAGGGCGGACCGACGGCGCCGCCGAAGCCGGCGAACCGGTCCCGGAAGAGACCGCACTGCAACGGGCCAGGGCCACCGGCAAGAAGGTCGAGGTCACCACGGCGCGCACGGAGACCAGCGAGGTGTACGCCACCCCGGAGGGGGACCTGGAGGCCGTCGAGCACCTGCGGCCGGTCCGGACCCGGGCGGCAGGCCGCTGGCAGCCGATCGACACCACCTTGCGGGCGACGCCGTCGGGCGGGGTCTCGCCCCGCGGCGCCACGGTGGGCGTCGCCTTCTCCGGTGGTGGCCAGGGCCCGGCCGTACGGCTCGAACGGGCGGGGCGGAGCCTGTCGCTCGGCTGGCCCACCGCGCTGCCCGAGCCCCGGCTCGAAGGCGACACGGCCGTCTACGAGAACGTCATGCCGGACGTGGACCTGCGGCTTTCCGCCCAGCCGGACGGCTTCAGCCAACTCCTGGTCGTCAAGTCGGCCAAGGCCGCGACCAGCGCCGAACTCGCTGCGCTGCGCCTGCACATCGGCACGGACGGCGTGACGGTCCGGGAGACCGACCACGGCGGCGTCGAGGCCGTGGACCCCGCGGCCGACAGCCCCGTCTTCGAGGCGGCTGGCCCGATGATGTGGGATTCGAGCACCGCGGCCACCCCGGCGCCCGCCGACGCCGCCCGACCGGCGCCCACCGCGACCGGGCGGAAGTCGCCCGCGCACCCGACCGCGCAACCGGCGGCGCCCCGTAGGGCCGACGGCGCCGGTACCGAGCCGCCGGGCATGGGCGACACCGGCAAGCTGGCCCCGGTGGGGGTCGAAGTGGCAGCACAGGGAAAGGAGTTGGTGCTCACCCCCGACCAGCGGATGCTGACCGACCAGAGCACGGTCTTCCCGGTCTACATCGACCCGCAGTGGTTCACCCCGCGGGCCTCCGCCTGGACGGTCGCCTCGCGCTACTGGGCCAGCTCGCCGCAGTGGAAGTTCAACGGCGACCCCGATGCGGGCCTGGGCTACTGCGGCTGGGCCTACTGCAAGCCGAGCGACACCAAGCGGCTCTTCTACCAGGTCCCGACCGCCAAGTTCGCGGGCAAGCACATCCTGTCCGCCGAGTTCGTCGTACGCGAGACACATGCCGCGTCGTGCGAACCCCGTGGTGTGCAGTTGTGGCGCACCCAGGCGATTTCCCCCTCCACCACCTGGAACTCCTCCGACGACGCCAGTTTCTGGGTCGACCACCTGACGACCAAGAGCTTCGCCCACGGCTTTGAGGGATGCGCGGCAGCCGATGCCGAGTTCGACGCGCTCGGCGTCGTACGGCAGGCCGCCGAGCGCTCCTGGCCCACCACCACCCTCGGCCTGCGGGCCGCTGACGAAGGGGACAAGTACGGCTGGAAGCGTTTTGCTGACGATGCCTATTTGCGCGTCCGGTACAACCGGCCGCCTGCTCAGTTGAAGATGGCACAACTCACCATGGACCCGGGCGGCACCTGCCAGCGCGCGGACCGCAAGCCCTACGTCCGCTCACTGCCCACCGCCCGGGCGAGCCGGGTCACCGACCCCGACGGCGACTCCGTCAGCGTCCAGTTCCAGGCGTCCTGGGACGCCGGCGACGGCAAGGGGTGGAAGCCGCGCTGGACGTCGGCGCGCTCCACCCAGAAGCGGTCCGGCTCCGACTTCTCCATCAAGCTGCCGAGCAGCGTCCCGCAGGAGCGGATCGTCGAATGGCACGCCCGCGCCTGGGACGGAGCGCAGTGGTCCCCCTGGAGTTACGAGGGCTCGGCCACCGGCTGCAACTTCATCCTCGACAACAAGGTGCCGGCCGGACCTGCCATCACCTCGGCCGAGTACCCGCCGTCGGTCAGCGGTGACGCGGACGAGCCGTGGCAGGACGGCGTGGGCCGCTACGGCACCTTCAGCATCGACTCCGCCTCATCGGACGTGACCCGCTACTGGCTGGGCGTCAACGAGACCCAGAGCGCCAAGCACACCCTCACCACTTCCGGCGGCGGCGCCCGCACCACCCGCTTCATGCCCACCGCCCCCGGCGTCAACTTCGTGGTGGCCCAGGCGTTCGACGCTGCGGGCAACGCCAGCGAGCCGCGCACCTACTACTTCAGGGTCCGCGCCGGGCAGCCCGAACGCACGGCGTGGGACCTGGACGAGAAGGACGACGCCACCTCGGTGAGCGGCGCGGGCGGCAGTTGGCCGGCCACCCTGTCGGGCGGCGCCGCGCCCGGTGGCACCGGGGTCATCGGCGGCGCGCTGCACCTGGACGGCGCGGACGACCACGCCGCGACCGTGTCGCCCGTACTGAACACCGGCAAGAGCTTCTCGGTCTCGGTGTGGGCCAAGCTGCCCGAGGAGCCCCGCGAGAAGCCGGCCGTGGTCATCTCCCAGGGCGGCAACCACACCAGCGGCTTCGAGATCTACTACTCGTACTCCGCCGGCGGCTGGGCGCTGACCCGCCACACCTCGGACGCCAGCAGCGGGGCCGGCTTCGTCCGGGCCGCCCAACCGGCCTGCCCCACCGGCGACACCGCGTGCGGCAAGGCGCGTCTTGGCACCTGGACCCACCTCACCGGCGTCTACGACCGGCCGAACGAGCGGCTGCTGCTGTACGTCAACGGCGTCCTGGTCGGCTCGAACGCCTACACCCAACCCTGGGACGCGCGGGGTCGCACCCTGCTGGGGGCGGTCAGCCTCTACGGCACCGTCGAAGGCCACTTCAAGGGGGAGCTGGACCAGGCCGAGCTCTTCGACTACCCGCTCAACGCCGGGCAGGTCGCCGGACTGCACGACAAGAAGCAGGTGACCACCCAGGGCCGGCCGGCGAAGGTGGTGTGGCCGCTGGACGAGCCGGCCGGCGCCCCCACCGTCGACGGCCGCGGCCAGCAGGTCTCCGGCGCCATCGGCGGGGGCGCCCGGGCCGGCGCGCCCGGTGTGAAGAACACCGCACTCGCCCTGGACGGCGTGGACGACCAGGTCAGGACCGGGCAGCCGGTGCTCGACACGTACCAGAGCTTCGCGGTGTCGCTGTGGGCCAAGGTGCCGGCCGACAAGGAGAACCGGTCCATGACCGCCGCCGCGCAGGGCGGTGACCACCAGCGCGGCTTCGAGCTCTACCACTCCTCCGGGCTCGGCGGCTGGGTCTTCCTGCGCGGCACGTCCGACACGCCCGACGGCAGCACGGTCCGGGCCTCCCAGCGGGCGTGCCCGGAGACCACGCCCAACTGCCCCGCCGCGCGCCTCGGGGAGTGGGCCCACGTCGTCGGCGTCCACGACCTGGACGCCCGGAAGGTGCGGCTGTACGTCAACGGGAAGCTGGAGGCCACCGAGGACTTCACCACGCCGTGGGCGGCCTCCGGCCCCCTCACCCTCGGCGCGGTGGACTACCCGACCGGCAGCGGCAGCTTCCTCAAGGGGGCCGTGGACGAGGTCCGCCTCTACGACCGGGCCATCTCGGGCGACGAGGTGCGACAGCTCTTCAAGCAGCGCCCGCTGGTCAAGGGACGCTGGAAACTCGACGCGGCCACCGGCTCGCCGGCCGGCACGCCCGACGATTCCACCACCCGCCGGCCCATGACCCTCCACAACGGCGCCCGTACCGGACCCGGTTGGGTCGACGCGGGCGGCCTGACCCTGGACGGGGTTGACGACTACGCCGCGACGGCCGGCTCGCCCATCGACAGCAGCGCCAGCTTCACCGTCGCCGGCTGGGCCCAGGCCGCCGCCAAACCGACCAGGCCCGCCACGCTGATCAGCGCGGACGGCAGCCGGCACAGCGCCTTCGCGGTGCGCTACGTGCCCGACAAGGCCAAGCCCGACGGCCTCGGCAGGTGGCGCATCACGCTGCCCGACGAGGACACCGACCAGGCGACCGAAAGCGTCGTGGAGAGCGGCCAGTTCAACCACGTCAGCGAGTGGAACCACCTGGCCGTGGTCTACGACGGCTTCGCCGGCCGGCTGAGCCTGTACGTCAACGGCCAGTTGGAGGAGGCCGTCTGCGCCGACACCGACGCGGACGGCGCGGCCGACGACACCACGTGCACCTCACGGGTCTCCTGGGCGGAGAACGCCGTCGCCTTCAACGGCACCAAGACGCTGCAACTCGGCCGCTCC
This sequence comes from Streptomyces sp. HSW2009, assembly GCF_040240285.1. Lineage (NCBI taxonomy): Bacteria > Bacillati > Actinomycetota > Actinomycetes > Kitasatosporales > Streptomycetaceae > Streptomyces > Streptomyces sp. HSW2009. Next base: position 12,444 of record NZ_JBEHZD010000194.1, read on the forward strand.
AAGAGCGCGGGAGCCTTCGGCGACTACTGGCCGGGCGCCGTCGACGACGTCTGGGCCTTCCAGGGCGCCCTGACCGACACCCAGATCGAGTACCTGGCCGGCGGCTGGCCCGGGGCACCCACCGAGGTCCCGAGCCCCTGACGGCCCGGCCGGCCCGGCCGCCGCGCGGGGGCGGGGCACCCGGGGACCCGCGTCCCCGCCCCGCCCCGGCGCGGGGCGGCCCCCCCCCCCCCCCCCCGGGCCCCCGCGGGGGCCCGGCGGCGCCCGGCGCCTCTTATGCGCCATACAGACGTGACCTGTACGCGCCATTACGACTAGGGTGACCTGCACTG
>NZ_JBEHZD010000195.1:0-12544 GCF_040240285.1 Streptomyces sp. HSW2009
GGGGGGCCCCCGCCGCGGGGGGGGGGGGGGGGGGGGGGGGGGGGGGGGGCGGGGGCGGCGCGCGCGGGCCGGGGGGGGGGCGCGCGCCGCGCGGGGGGGGGCGGCGGGGGCGCCACCGGGCGCCGTAACGGGCCGGCCGGAGCCCGGTCCCGGGTCGGTGCGGTCAGCTCGTGCTCCACAGCACCGGCAGGAACTCCGGGTCGGTGTAGTCGGGCGTGCCGTCGGCGTTCTTGCGCACGACCACGTCGTGGTTGTACGAGACCCGGGTGCCGTCGGTGCGGCTGAACTCGCGGTAGCGGTTGTCCCCGTCCTGGAGGTGCAGGGAGATGGCGCGCCGCGGCCGGTCGCTGACGTTCGCGCCGCTGCCGTGGTAGGTGCGGCAGTGGTGGAAGTTGACGTGCCCCCGGGGGATGTGGACCGGGATCTTGCGCACCTCGACGCCGTTGTACCGGGCGTTCTGCTCCAGCATCTCGTCCAACTCGCTGCGGTCCCGCTCGGCGAAGTGCAGCGAGGTGGCGTCGTTGGCCGCGGTCTCCTTCCAGCGGTGGCTGCCGTCGACCATGGTGATGGTGCCCATCTCCTCGCCACAGTCGTGGAAGGGGATGAAGGCGGTCAGCATCCGCTCGGAGGTGGAGGTGGCCCAGTAGTGCCGGTCGAAGTGCCAGGGCACCAGGTTCGACGGCTCGCCGGCGACCGGCGGCTTGTAGATCAGGGTGGACTGGAAGACGCGGATGACGTCGGCCTCGGCGAGCCTGGCGGCCACCGCACCGAGCAGCGGCTTGCGCAGGATGCGGCCGATCGTGTCGTCCTCGTAGTGGATGTAGTCGTTGTGCCGTTGCACATCGCCCTTGGCCGGCTCCCAGTAGGCGAGCTTGGGCGGGCGGACGGGCAGCGTACGGTCGCGCTGGCCGCCGTAGAAGCGCTCGCTGGACTTCTCCAGGAGCTCCGTCTCCTCGTCGGTGAAGATCTTCTTCGACAGGTACCAGCCGTGCTCGGCGTAGAAGGCGACGTCCTCGTCCGACGGCAGCAGTTCGCGCTCCGCGTCGGTCAGGGTGAACGCGGCTGAGTCTTGAACAGTCACGGTGTTTCCTTAGGTACGACGGTGCAGGTGCGTGGGGCGGGTGGGGCCGGGGCGTACGGGCGCGGCCGGCTCAGGCCGTCGTCTCGTCCCTGGCCACCGCCTCGTAGAGGGCCTTGATGTTGCCGCTGCCGAAGGTGCGGGCCCCGTGTCGGTCGATGACCTCCCAGAAGAAGGTCTTCCGCACGTGCGGGGACTGGGTGAAGAGTTGGAAGACCTGGCCCCAGTGGTCCTGGTCGACCAGGACGTTGGTCCGTCGCAGGTCGGCCACCCGCAACTCCGGCTCGCCCAGGCGCGCGGTGAGCTCGTCGTAGTACGCGTCGGGGGTGTTCAGGAACTTCACGCCGCGGGCCTCCAGGGCCGGCACGGTGGCCACGATGTCGTTGGTGAGCAGCGCCAGGTGCTGGACGCCGGCACCACCGTGGCTGGCCAGGAAGGTGTCGATCTGCCCGGGGCGGCGACCGGTCACCGGCTCGATCAGGGTGAAGGTCACGTGGCCCGACGGGCTCTGCACCACCTTGGAGTCCATGGCCTGCTCGCCGACCTCGATGAACTCCTCGAAGATCTGGCGGAAGCCGAAGACCCGCTCGTAGAACTCGACGGTGGGGCGCAGTTGGCCCGCCGGCACGCAGATCGCGGCGTGGTCCACGGTGCTCAACAGCGGCTGGTCCGGGGCCGGTTCGGGTTCGGTGACCTCCATCGTGCCGGGCAGGAAGTCGGCCCGGTCCCCGGTGCGTTGCACGAACCGGTGCGCCACGTCCCCGAAGCCGAGCACGGAGGCGGTGACCACCTCGTTCCCGCCCTGCTGGTGGGTGACGGGCTCTTCGACGACGATGGCCTTGCGGTCGACGGCGGTGGCGAACGCGCCGGCCGCGTCGCTCACCTCGAAGGCGATGTTGGCCACGCCGTCGCCGTGCCGGGCCACGTACTCGGCCACGGGGTGCTTGGGGGTCAGCGCGGAGGTGAGGACGAGGGTGATGCCACCCTGGCGCAGCAGGAGCGAACGCTGGTCGGGCTGGCCCGTCTCGGGCCCCGCCTGGCCGCACACCCGGAAGCCGAACGCCGTGCAGAGGTAGAAGGCCGCCTGTTGTGCGTCACCGACGTAGAACTCGACGTGGTCGACAGCTCCGATATTCACGCGAATGTGCCCTTCTTGGTCGTCTCTACTGTTTCTTGCGCGTGCTTGCCGTACCGAGGAGCAGACTGACGTTGTGGCCGCCGAAGGCGAACGAGTTGGAGATGACGGCCTCGACCCGTTGCTGACGCGCCTCGCCCCGGATGTGGTCGAGTTCGCAGCCCGGGCCCACCTCGTCCAGGTTGTGGGTGGGGGGCAGCGCGCCGCGGGTCAGTGCCATGGCGCAGATCGCCGCCTCCACGGCCCCCGAACCACCCAGCAGGTGACCGGTCATCGACTTGGTGCTGCTGACCGCGGGCGCGTGGTCGCCGAAGACGGCGTGCACGGCCTTGGTCTCGGCGATGTCACCCAGCTTGGTCGCCGTGCCGTGCGCATTGACGTACCCGATGTCGCTCGGGGCGAGCCCGGCGGTCGCCAGCGCCCTGCGCATGGCGTACGCCGCGCCCTCGCCGTCCGGCCGGGGAGCGGTGGGCCGGTACGCGTCGGTGGTCGCGCCCCAGCCCAGCAGGTCGGCGTAGCCGGCGGCGCCGCGCGCATCCGCGTGCTCGGCGCGCTCGACCACCAGCACGCCGGCGCCCTCGGCCAGCACGAACCCGTTGCGCCGACGGTCGAAGGGGCGGCTGGCCTGCTCCGGGTCGTCCCAGCCGCTGGCCAGCGCCCTGGCGTGGGAGAACGCCAGTGCCGAGGTCGGGTTGAGGGGCGCCTCGGCACCGCCGCAGATCACCACGTCGGCCTCGCCGTACCGGATCAGCCGGGCGGCCTCGGCCACCGCGTGCGCGCCGGCCGAGCAGGCGGTGGCGATGGCCGAACTCCAACCGCGCGCACCGTGCTTGATGGCGATCCGGGCCGCGGCCATGTTGGGCAGCATGCCGGGCAACAGGTACGGGCTGACCGCCGTCGGGCCGCGCTCGGCCCTGGCCTGGGTCTGCTCCTCGTACGTGGTCAGCCCGCCGGCGCCGCTGGAGACGACCACGGCCACCCGGTGCGGGTCCACGTCACGGCCGACCTCGATGCCGGCGTCGGCGAGCGCGTCATCGGCGGCGGCCATGGCCATCAGGACGTACCGGTCGACCCGCCGGCCCTCGCTCGGTGGCCGCACGTCGCGCGCCGAGATGTCCGGGGCGATGCCGGCCGAGCCCACGGTGCCGTCCAGGAGGTGCCCCGCCGGCGGCTTGCGCAGTCCCGACTTGCTGTGGCAGACGGCCTCGAACAGGTCGGCAGCGCCGCGGCCGAGCGGGGTGAAGGTGCCGAGCCCGGTGATGACGGGGCGCGGCAGCGCCTGCTGGTCGCTCATGCCGACACCCCCGCGCCCTCGGGCTGACCCAGCAGTTCGCCGTCGAGGAAGCGCTGACGGAGCAGGAACTTGCGGACCTTGCCGGTCGCGCCGAGCGGGATGCGGTCCTCGCTCACCACCACGACGCGCTCGACGGTGGCGGCCACGTGGGACTCCAGCGCCGCCAGGACCTCGGCCGTACGGTCGGCCTCCTGGTCCGCCTGCGGGTCGAGCATCAGCAGCACGGTCGTGGCGACCTTGCCTTCGCTGGGCACGGCGACCACCGTGCACTCCAGGACGTCGGCGCACTCCGCCAGGACGCGCTCCTCGCAGAGCATCGTGTACAGCTTCTTGCCCTCGTCGAGGTCGACCGCGTCCACCGCCCGGTCGACGTGGTAGTAGTAACCCTCCTCGTCCCGGAAGACGAGGTCGCCGGTGAGGAAGTAGCCGTCCCTGCGGGTGCGGTAGGTGGTGACCGAGTCGTTCCAGTAGCCGAGCGAGAGGGTCGGCGCGTTGATCGCGAGTTGCCCCACCTCGCCGGGGCCGAGCTTGGTGCCGTCGTCGTCCACGACCGCCACGTCGGAGAAGGCGTGCGGCTTGCCGATGCACCGCCCGTACCGGCTGGTGTCGGGGGTGTGGGTGATGAAGAACTGGGAGTGGCCCATCTCGGACGAGCCCAGGCCGTCCACGAAGAACGAGCCGGGCTTGTGGACGCGGCCCTCGGAGGTGACGGCCTCCCGCCTGCCGGCGGCGACCAGCTTGCGGATGTGCGCCTCGTGCGCGCAGTCGCCGGTGTTCCACCAGGTGCGGATCGAGGACAGGTCACGCTGCGAGAAGTCCGCGCCGGCCAGCTCCGACCAGGTGGTGGCGAAACCGAGGACGCTCTGCGGCTGCCAGGACTCGATGGCATCGAGCACCGGGCCACCGCTCTGCTGCGAGAGCAGCGCGAGCTGGGTGCGGTTGGTCAGCGCCAGGTTGACGGCGATCACGGTGGCCGCGTGAGCCGAAGGCAGCACGCCCAGCATCCGGGCGAGCCCCTGGCCCTTGGGCAGCAGCAGCCGGTGCCGGATGGCCGCGAACAGGCTGTGGTGCGAGTGGATGACGGCCTTCGGCAGGCCGGTGGTCCCCGACGAGTGGGTGATGACCACGGGTTCGCCGCCGTGGTGCCGGTAGGGCCGCGGCGCCGCGTCCGGGTCGCCGGCGCCGAGTTCGGCGGGGTCGGCGAGGACCGGCACCGCGCTGTCGACCGAGTCGAGGGCGTTGCGGTGCGGGGCGTCGACGATCACGCCGACCGGCCGCAGCCGCTTGATGTACTCGCCCGCCTGCTCGGCCGCGAGCCGGCCGTTGACGAGTGCGGGAATGGCACCGATGCGCACCAGCGCCAGATAGCTGAGCACCTGGTCGGCGGCGGCCGACACCCAGACGGCGACCGGGTCCCTGGGCCGTACGCCGAGTCCGTGCAGCGCGGCGGCCCTGGCGGCCACCCGCTGTCCCAGCTCGGCCAGCGAGTGGGCCTGCCACGCCGGGTGGCCGTCGACCTCGGTGTCGAAGGTCAGGGTGGGGGCATCGAGGCCGGTGCCCCGGTCAAGGAGAGTGGTCAGTACGTTGCCGACGCCCAACCGTTGGTCGGCCGCGAGCTCCGCGCGCTCGTTCTTCGGATTCATTGCCGGTGTCTTCGCTTTCTCGATCGGACGTGTCGCGTACGACCTGCTGCCGCTCCCGCCCGGCGCCGATGGCGCCAGGGTCGGGAGAGCAGACACGTCGGGTCAGCGGCGGTACGGACTCACTTGGCCGATGCGGTGGCGGAGGCCCGCTCGACGATCTCCTTGACCAGACCGGAGACGGTCAGCAGGGCGACGGTCTCCATCTCGTCCTCTTCGAACTTCACGCCGTAGGTGTCTTCCACCTGGATGGCTATCTCGGCGACCGACAGCGACTCCAGGTCGAGACCGGAGGGGCCGAGCGGGGTGTCGCCGGTGACCTCGGTGACGTCGTAGTTCATGTTGTCCAGGGCCTCGATGATGAACTTCTCAACTTCGGCGGACATTTGGTTGACTCCCTCTTCATGGATGGGCACCCGGGGTCGACCCCGGACACGGTGACGGTGCGGTGGTGCACGACGGACGGGGACGAGCGGCGCAAGGCACACGCCTTGCTGCTGCGGACCGCGGCGGAGTTGCTGCGGGTCCCGTCGTCCGAGATCTGGTTGGAGCACGAGCCAGGTGGCCGCCCCTACCTCGGCGGCGCCGGGGCGGGGCTCTCGGTCAGCCTCGCTCATGCTCGTGGCACCCTGGCGGTCGCGCTGACCAGCAAGGTTCCGGTCGGTATCGATGTGGAAGTGGTACGGGCACTGCGCGCCGAAACGCTGGCCAGGACGTGGCTGCACCCCGCTGAGGCGGAGTGGGTCAGCGCTCTGGCCGAACCGGAACGAGCAGCGGCCTTCCTGTGGTTGTGGACGCAGAAGGAGTCGGTGGGCAAGGCGCTGGGCCAGGGCTTGCGGCGCGGCGGCATGAGCCGTCGGATGCCGCTGGCCCAGCAGTGGCCGCCCGACACGGTGCTGGTGCCGCGCCCGTTGCCGGGCGCGGAACACCTCGTGTCGTCAGCCGTCTTGCTGGGTGGCGGACGCTACGTCCTCGGGTTGGCGCTCCAGGGTGGCTCGCCCGACGGCGCGGTGGGTGACCACCCCGTCCAGGTGCGCCGCGTCGATCTCGACGCGGTCACCTGACCCTCAGACGGCGGCTGCCGAACGCACCGCGGCGCGCAGCACCTCGGCGTTGCGCACCGGCTTGCCGGTCGCGGTGCGCGGCAGTTCGGGCAGGTGGTGCAGGGTGCGGGGCCGCTTGTACGGGGCCAGGCGGGCCGCCAGGGAGTCGGCCAGGGTGTCGAAGGTGCTCTGCTCCCTGACGGTGACGAAGGCTTCGATGCCGGTGCCGTGCACGACCACCGCTTCGGTGACGCCGGGCACCGCCGAGATGGACGCCTCCACCTCGGAGAGGTCCACCTTCAACCCGCCGATGGACACCTGGGAGTCGAGCCTGCCGTGCACCGTGAGCAACCCTGTCGCCTCGTCGAGCGTGCCGGCGTCCTTGGTGCGCAGCCAGCCGTCCACGTAGCGGGTGCCGTCACTCTGGCCCACGTACGGGTCGGCGGGCAGGCCGAGGAGGATCTGGCCGTCCTCCACCCGTACGGGCATGTCGTGGGTGGGAGCCAGCGCCGGGCGGGTGGCGCCGGTCAGGTCGGTTGCGATGACACCGGCTTCGGTCATCCCGTACATGACTCCGAGCTCGGCGCCGTACCGGGTGGTGAAGCGCTCCCTGACGTCCTCCTTGACGAGCTCGCCGCCCACGATCATGCGGCGCAACTGCGGGAGTTTCGGGGGTGTTTGGGCAGCGGAGAGCACGGCCGTCTGGGAGGGGACGCCGAGGATGACGGTCGGCCCGTCGTCCGCCGCCACCGCCTTGAGGATGCCGTCGACGGTCTGCATCCGCGGCAGGTACACCTGGGACTTCGCGGCCAGTCCGTGGAGCAACCCACCGACCAACCCGAGCACGTGGATGATTGACGCCAGCACCACGCGGCGCTCGCCACCGCCGGGGAAGCCGTCGAGCCGGTCGTAACGGTCGAGCTCCGTCAGCAGGCTGTCGACCGAGCGGCCGATCACCTTCGACGGGCCGGTCGAACCCGAGCTCAACTGGAGCAGTACGTGCGGCGTGCCGGCAGGTCGGCCGCCGGTCACGGGGGTGATGCGGGTCTTCACGTCGAAGTAGCCGCGCAGTCGGCCGGTGACGTCCTCGGTCGGCTCGACCACCAACTGGGGTGCCAGCCGGGTGAGCGCCTCGTCGACCTCGAACCGGGTCAACCGGTAGTCCAGCAGGGCCACTTGGGCTCCGGAGCGCCAGCCGGCGAGCATGGCAACCACACAGCCGAGCGAGGGGGGCATGCGGAGGGCGAGCGAGCCGCCCGCGGCCAGTCCGGCAGCCCGCATCCGCTCCTGCTCGTGTGTGACGAGCTGACGAAGCTGGGCGCGGCTCACCGGTTCGCCGATGTGGAGGGCGATCTCTTCGCCCTTCCCTCCGAGTAACACCTCGTCGACCCAGGAACCGTCACCACGTGTAGACCGTTTGGGCGGCGTTGCGCCAGCTTCCCCCACCGGAATCTCTCCCTGTCGCAGATTCTTAAATCCATCCGAATGCCACGGGACAGCACTGTCCTTCGATGATTTCGGATGGTGTGCGTCACCATGTCCCCACCCGGTGACATGTGCATCGTTGCGCACTACTTTTGAGTAATCAAGTGAAGTTTGCTGTGAAGTCCTATGAACCAATGTGTCATTGCGGTTCGTCGGTACTTGGGGGCAGCCCAAATCACCTTTTCAAGCAAAGCAATAAAAAGAGAGTGGAGGTGTGGGTTCCTCTTGTGTTTTTAGATCATTGGCGGGTAATGCCGGTGGGGCTGAAATGCTGTACTTCGGGTACGCCCATCAACGCCATGACCTCTTCGAACTCGCTGATGAGCGTGGTGAGTACGGCCGCTGCCCCGACACTGCCCGAATGAGAAAGGCCCCAGAGGACCGGTCGGCCGACAAAGACCGCATCGGCCCCAAGACAGAGTGCCTTCGCAATATCGGCGCCATGCCTGATGGCTCCGTCCAGGATGAGTTGACAGCCTCCGGCGACGGCTTGGGCGATCTCCGGCATGACGTCGGCGGCCGGGGTTGCGAAATCGAGTTGCCGGCCACCGTGATTGGAGACGACCAGGGCGTCGATGCCGCATTCAACGGCGAGCTCGGCGTCCTCCGCGGTGAGGATGCCCTTGAGTACGATCGGTAGTTCGGTCTGTTCGCGCAGCCAGTTTAGGTCCGCCCAGGTAATGGAGGAGTCAAACTGCTCCCTGGAATGCCGCGCGATGGCGGATTCACCGGAAGTGCTGCCGTGCGCCGAGGCCATCACGGAGGTGTCGATATTCACCGCACGGATTCCGTCCGGCACCGCGAAGCCATTGCGGGCGTCGCGGGGTCGGTGGGCGACGCGCGGCGCGTCCACCGTGAGGACCAGGGCGCGGTACCCGGCGGCCTCCGCGCGCTTGATCAGTTCCAGCATCGGGCCGCGCTGCTTGAGCCAGTAGAGCTGGAGCCACAGCGGGCCGGTGGCCGCGGCGGCGATGTCCTCCAGTGTGCAACTGGCGAACATGCTGACCGTCAACAGCACCCCGGCCTCGCCGGCGGCCCGGGCACTCGCCAACTCCCCTTCAGGGTGCGCAAGTTGATGATAGGCCATCGGTGCGACACCGAGCGGGGCGGCCAGCGGGGCGCCGAGCAGCTCCGTCTGAGGGTGACACGTCGAGACGTCGACCAGACACCTCGGCCGCAACCTGATCCGGTCGAGCGCCTCGCGGCTGGTCGAGAGCATGGATTCGGTTCCACTGCCGCCGGCCAGGAAGTCCCACACGGGGCGGGGCAGTCGTTCCCTGGCCGCGGTCTCGTAGTCGTAGAGCGTCAACCCCACCTGTGCATCCCCCGTCGTCACTCGCCGAGCGTGCTTCGACCTGTACGCCAACTAACCGCACGGGCGTACACTAACCGAACTCTCCCACATGTCCGCACGGTCGTCCACTTAGTCGAATGGGCGGCCAGCTCGATGAGTCGGAAACCCGGATGGGAGGCATCGAGGAGGTGTCGCTTGACCACGACGCGCATGGACGGACGGATCGAACGCGGTAACCAGACCCGGCGGTTGATCCTCCAACGAGCCGTCAGCATCGCATCGGTCGAAGGGTTGGAGGGCCTGTCGCTCGGGCGTCTGGCCAGCGAACTCCAGCTCAGCAAGAGCGGGGTGTTCGCCCTGTTCGGCTCGAAGGTCGAGCTCCAGCTCGCCACCGTACGCACCGCCATCACAATCTACATTGAGCACGTGGTGCGACCGGCCCGGGAGCTGCCGGCAGGAATAGGTCAGGTCTGGCGCCTGTGTGCCAACTGGCTGACCTACTCGGAGCAACGTGTCTTCCCGGGGGGTTGCTTCTTCTACTCGGTCACCGCCGAGTACGACGCGCGGGAGGGCCGGGTGCACGACGCGGTGACCAAGGCCCACGGCAACTGGTTCGCCCTCGTGGAACAGACCATCAACGAGGCGCGGGAGGCGGGGGCGGTGCGCGAGGACACTGACGTACCGCAACTCGCCTTCGAACTCATCGCCATGCTGGAGACGGCCAACGCCGAGTCCGTACTGCACAACAACTTCACCTGCTACCAGAAGGCGACCAACGGCGTCCGCAACCGCCTGCGCAGCGTGGCCACCCAGCCGGCGTTGCTGACTGACTTCGTCTGACGCGCCGTCCCGCCCGCCGCCCGGTCCCACGCACCACTCCACCCGCTGACTGCCGCACGGTCACACCCACTGCCCGCCGCACCGCCCGACACCGGTTGTCACCGGACGGCACAGCCGAACGCAACCGGACACAGCCGCAACCAGCCCGACACAACCAGACACGCCCCGACGCAGTCCGACACAGCCTTGCCGCGCCCACCGCGCGAAGCGGTGCGGCCATGACACGGAGAGAACCATGCCGCTCGATCCCCAGATGCAGGCCCTGTACGACCGACGGGCACAGCAGCAGGTCCGCCCGCTCTACACGATGACCCTCGCCGAGGCCCGGGCCGCGGACCTGGCCGCCATCCAGGCCGACGCCGGCACCCCCGAGCCGGTCGCCGAGGTGCACGAGGAGCAGTTCGCCGGGCCCGGCGGCCCGCTGCCGGTGCGCGTCTACCGGCCGGCGGGCGAGGGTCCGCTGCCGGTGCTCGTCTACTTCTTCGGCGGTGGCTGGACACTCGGTTCGCTGGACACCGGCGACGCCATCTGTCGTAGCCTGGCCAACGCCGCAGGGTGTCTCACCATCGCGGTCGGCTACCGGCTCGCCCCCGAGAACCCCTTCCCCGCGGCACCCCAAGACTGCTTCGCCGGCGTGCTGTGGGCCGCCGAACACGCCGCCCGCTTCGGTGGGGACCCGAGCAGGCTGGCGGTCGGCGGCGACAGCGCCGGCGGCAACCTGGCCGCCGCGGTCAGCCTGATGGCCCGCGACGCCGGCGGCCCCGGCCTGCTGGCCCAACTCCTCGTCTACCCCAACACCGACTGCCTGGCCGACACCCCCTCCCGCCGCGAGAACACCGACCCGCTGCTCTTCAACGACAAGTCGGTGCAGTGGTACTGGGACAACTACCTGACCGACCCCGACGACGGCCACCACCCGCTGGCCTCCCCGCTCCGCGCTCCCGACCACTCCGGACTGCCGCCCGCGCTGGTGCTCACCGCCGAGTACGACCCGCTGCGCGACGAGGGCGAGGCGTACGCCGCCCGGCTGCGGGAGAGCGGGGTGCCGGCCGAGACGGTCCGCTACCCCGGCGTCGCCCACGGCTTCTTCGCCATGGCCGGCTCCCTCGACGCGGGTCGTGCCGCCATCGAGCACGCCGCGAACTACCTGCGCACCTCCCTTGCCGCCACTGCACCGAAGGGTTGACCCCATGGCCGAGACCCCCGCGCCCGCCGCCGGAGCCCGACCGCTCGACCTCGGCGACCTGCACGCCTCGCTCACCGATCCGCTGCTGGACGCGATGAACTTCCTCAACGAGGTCGTCGCCCGCTTCCCCGACGCGCTCTCCTTCGCCCCCGGCCGACCTGACGAGGGCACCTTCGAGACCGAGGACCTCACCCGCCACCTGCGCACCTACACCGACTACCTGGAGCACGACCTCGGCTGGTCGCGGGAGAGGGTGCGCACCCAACTCTTCCAGTACGGCCGCACCAACGGCGTCATCCACGAACTGATCGCCCGCACCCTCGCCAACGACGAGCAGATAACGGTGAGCCCGGAGGCGGTGGTGGTGACCACCGGCTGCCAGGAGGCGATGCTGATCACCCTGCGCGCCCTGTTCGCCCGCCCGGAAGACACCCTGCTGGTCAGCTCGCCCTGCTACGTGGGGGTGACGGGCGCGGCCCGGCTGCTGGACATCGCGATGTGCCCGGTGCCCGAGGGCCCGCAGGGGCCGGACGCCGCCGAGGTGCTGGCGGCCGTGCGCCGCACCCGGGAGGCGGGCGGCCGGCCGCGCGCCCTGTACGTGGTGCCGGACTTCGCCAACCCGTCCGGTGCGAGCATGACCGTCGAGGCCCGGGAACGGCTGCTCGCCCTCGCGGCCGATGAGGACCTGCTGATCCTGGAGGACGACCCGTACGGCTTCTTCGTACGGACCGGGACCGCGCGGCCCACCCTCAAGGCGCTGGACCGCGAGCGCCGGGTGCTGCACCTCGGCTCGTTCGCGAAGACGGCGCTGCCCGGCGCGCGGGTCGGCTACGTCATCGCCGATCAGGAGGTGGTCGGCCCCTCCGGGCGGCGCACCCTGCTCGCCGATGAGCTGTCCAAGATCAAGAGCATGACCACGGTCAACACCTCGGCCATCAGCCAGGCGGTCATCGGTGGGTTGCTGGTGGGGTGTGACTGCCGGCTGCGCGACGCCAACGCGGCGGCCATCGCCCACTACCGCACCACGCTGAACACCGTCATCGAGGAGTTGGAGCGGCACTTCCCCGAGGAGCGCCGCCGCGCCCTTGGCGTCCGGTGGAACGAGCCGACCGGCGGCTTCTTCCTCGTCGTTGACGTGCCCTTCGTCGCGGACGTGAAGGCGCTGGAGCGGTCGGCGCGCCACTTCGGCGTGTTGTGGACGCCGATGTCGGACTTCTTCCTCGACGGCGGCGGCGAGCACCAACTGCGCCTGTCGTGCAGCTCTTTGAAGCCCCCGCAGATCGTCGAAGGGGTGGCCAGACTGGCCCGCTTCATCGAGGCGCAGATCGCGGAGGCTGACGACTAGCAGCCCCGGCCGCCGCCCCGCCCCCGGCCCCCCCCCCGGGCCCCCCGGGGGCCCCCGCCCCCCGGGGGGGGGGGGCCCCCGCCCCCCGGGGGGGGTGGGGGCGGGGGGGGGGGGGGGGGGCGGGTGGGCCGCCCCCCCCAATGGTGACAGACCCCCGGCGCCGGCGGGGGGGGTGTTTGGGGGGGGCGTGGAATTTAAAAAAAA
>NZ_JBEHZD010000196.1:0-12520 GCF_040240285.1 Streptomyces sp. HSW2009
ACGCTGGTCTGCGCCGTACTGGTCTTCATCAAGCTGCCCGAGTCGCGTCCGGCGCAGGGGCCGAAGGACGCGGCCGGGGCGGGCGCCCCCCCCGGGGGGGGGGGGGGCCGGGGGGGCCCCCCCCGCCGCCCGGCAGCGGCCCGGCCCCGCCCGCGCCCCGCGCGGACCGCCCCGGCTGCGGGCGACCCGGATGAGCGGGGCCGGCGGGCAGGGCGGCGGGCGAGCAGGGCCGGCGGGGACTTCGGGCGGGTCCGCCCTGTGGAGTCAGCCGCCCGCGGCGTCCGTCAGGGCCAGTTGGTGGAGGCGGTCGGGCGGGCCGGGGCGGGCGTAGTACCAACCCTGGGCCGTGTCACAGCCGAGCATGCGCAGGTGTTCCGCCTGGGAACCGGTCTCCACGCCCTCGACGGTGACCGCGAGGTTGAGCGTGTGCGCCAGCGACACGATGCCCTCCACGATCTTCATGTCCACCGGGTCGGCCGGATCGCTCTGCATGCCGAGCGTGAACGACCGGTCCAGCTTGAGCGTGCTGACCGGCAGCCGGCGCAGGTAGGCGAGGTTGGAGTAGCCGGTGCCGAAGTCGTCCAGGGCGATGTCCACGCCCATCTCGGCAAGTTGCCGCAGCGGGCGCAGCGCCTCCTCGTCCGCGCCGATCAGGTCGTTCTCGGTCACTTCGAGGCACAGGGCCGCCGGTTCGAGCCCCGCGTTCTCCAGTACGGCGACGGTGTCGGCGACCAGGTCCGGGTAGCGGAGTTGGCAGGGCGAGAGGTTGACGTTGACGCGTAACGGCTCGGCGCCGCAGCCTGCGTCGCGCCAGGCCCTGGCCTGGCGGGCGGCCTCGGCCAGCACCCAGCGCCCGAGCGGCACGATCAGCCCGGTGTTCTCGGCCAGCGCGATGAACTGGTCGGGCCCGAGCACCCCGTGCACCGGGTGCAGCCAGCGCACCAGGGCCTCGGCGCCGCGCACCGTACCGTCCTCAAGGCGCACCAGCGGCTGGTACTCGATGAAGAACTCGCCGTTCTCCAGCGCCGCCGGCAGCCCGTTGGTGAGGCTGTGCCGGGCGATGACCCGGGCGTCGGAGGCCGCGTCGGCCACCTCGTACCGGTTGCCGCCCGCCGCCTTCGCCCGGTACATGGCGATGTCCACGCTGCGCAGCACGGCGGCCCTGGTGGTCTCGCCGCGCGCCCCGCTCGCGACCCCGATGCTGGCACGTACCAGCAGATCACGGCCCTTGATCCGGACCGGCTCGGCGAGCGCCTGGAGCATCCGTTCGGCGAGGTCGACGGCGTCCCTGGGCGCGGTCGGGCCGACGGTCAGGGCGAAGAACTCGTCGCCGCCGGGGCGGGCCACGATCTGCGACGGCTGGGTCAGGCACGTCTGGAGGCGCTCGGCCACGGCGATCAGCAGGTGGTCGCCGACGGCGTGACCGAGGCTGTCGTTGACGGCGCGGAAGCCGTCCAGGTCCACGTAGCACATGCCGAACCTGCCGGAATCGGCGATGCTCGGGGCCGGCCGACCGGTGGCGGGGGCGGAGCCGGCTGCCGAGTGGGAGGCCGGGCCGGAGGCACCGGGCGCGGGAGTGGGGGTGGGGGCCTGGGCGCGGATTTCGGTCGCGGGAACGGGGGTGGGTGTCCCGCCCGGAGGTGTTCCGCTCCCGCCGGGGGGTGTTCCGCCGGCGGGTATCTCGACAGCGGGTGGTGCGGACGGTACGGGAACGGCGCCAGCAGGCGGCTCAGGTATCGGCTCCACCTCGAACAGGGCGGGGGGGACGGGCGCCGTGGACGCGGACGGGACTTCGGGTGCGGAGGCAACCACGGGGGCGGAGGTGGCCGTGGGAGCCGCCGCGGCGGTGGCCGGGGCGGTGGCCGGGGCGGTGGCCGCCACCGCCTCGTCCAGGCGCTCGAAGAAGAGCGTGCGGTTGGGCAGCCCGGTCAACTCGTCGTGCGTGGCCTCGTACCGCAGTCGATCGCGCAGCCTGCGCTGTTCGGTGATGTCCTCCATCAGCGCCAACTGGTACTGCGGGGCCCCGGATTCGTCCCGCAGCAGGGTGACCGTCAGGTTGGTCCACAGCACGCTGCCGTCGCCGCGGTAGTACGGCTTCTCCATCCGGAAGTGCTCGCGCTGACCGGTGATCAGCTCCTGGTAGACCTCCATGGCCGTCGGGACGTCCTCGGGGTGCGCCCAGTCCGCCACGTTCTCGCCCAGCAGGTGGTCGCCGGGGCGGCCGAACATCCGGGCCACCGCGTCGTTCACGAGCAGCACCTGACCCTCCAGGTCTGCCACGCCGACGCCGATCACCGCGCCGTCGAAGACCGCCTGGAAGCGGGCCTCGCTGGCGTGCAGGGCCTGTTCGGCGGCGGCCCGGGCGGCCAGCGCCTCGCGGGAGGCCGACTCCTGCTCGCCCTTGGCCCGTTCGCTGAGCGCGTGCGCGAAGCCGGCGGCCACCGCGTGCTGGAGCCTGGCACAGCGGGCCCGGCTCTCCTCGGCCGGCATCGGGCGGTCGGGCGGACAGTAGAGCACCAGGTACGCATCGAGCACACCGAGCGTCAGGGGCAGCGCGCCCGCGTCGTAACACCGGGCCGCGACGAGCGCCTGCCCCACCTCGTAGGCGGGCCGGGTGTCCAGCGGCATGGTGCGCAGCGCGTGCGAGAGCCTGCGCGCGAGCGGCACCAGGTACTCCTCGAACTCGCGCTCCGCCATGGGCGTTGCCGTGGCCGGGCGGACGGCCCGGCTCCAGATCGTGGCGAAGCGCCGGAGCCGGTCCTCTTCGCTACCCGGCCCCAGGCCGTAGGGATCGCCGTCCTGTCTTCCGCTCGGCCCCGCGGTCACGCCTCGCGCCTCACTACGGCCCACTCCATCGGTAATCTCCAGCCTCTCCCGGGGAATGTGATCCGGCTCCGCGCGCCGTTGCTGAGCAGACACTACTGATCGCTCGTTCGAAGGGAAGACGCAAACGGAAATCTACGATCCGCATCTGGCCGCGGGCCAGGGGGAATTCTGCCGTGCTCAGGGTGGCTCCGTCGCCTAGTGCGCGTGTGATGTGGGCCTGATGAGGTAGAGGAGGCTCACAGGTACGCACGTGGCGTCCCAATGCAGCGCCGTGGCCGAGGAGTTTCCATGTGCGGCCACTTTTCGTCGTACGGGCGTTCCCCTTTTGGCGCTTTCCCGCCACTTCCCCGCCCACCGCGCTCTGGTGCGCCGCGCCCGCTCCCCCCACGAACGCCGCGGCCCACGGCCCGGCGCCACCCGGCGCCCAGCCCCGCACCACCACCGCCCCGTCCCCCGCCACCCGCTCCCCCAGCGCCGCGCCAGCGCGGACCCACCGAAGCCGGCCCGCGCCGCGCCCCGCCGTCCCTTCAGTTGTCCCAGGCAGGACTGGTGTTGCGGGGGAACGGGAAGCTACAGGCGCCGTTCACCCACTCGTCCACGTCCCGCCTGTCCCACTCCAGCAGCGTCCCGGCGTTCCGGATGCACTTGTCGTAGTCGAGGCTCCCGAACAGGCGGTTGACGGTGATCTTCTGGTTGAGCTGCTCGTATCCCTTGCCCGACCGGTACACCATCTGCACCGTGGTCCTGAGCAGCCCCAGGCGCAGCTCGCCGCGCACCACGGTCAGGACCCCCTGCTGCACATTGCTGTTCTTCTGCTCCCGCCTCTCGTTCTCGACCGCCAACTGGCCGATCTTCTTGATGGAGTTGATGACGGCGGTGAGCGTGTCCGACGTCACCAGACCGCCGATCAGCTCGGTCACCGCCGAGATGGCCGGCCGCAGGGAGAGTGCGGAGATGGCGGCGGTGTAGCTGTCGTCAGTGATGCCGGTGAGGAACGGCATCGTCTCGAACTGATCCCGGAAGGTGACCCACTGGACGGGATCGAAGACCGTGGACGACTGGTCGAAGCCGGCGGAGTGCTCGGCCTTGCGCAGGATGGTGGCGGCCACGGACTGCCACGAGCCGAAGGGCTCCAGCGGTCCCAGGCTGGGCAGCCCCCTGGTGTCCCCGCCGTAGGCGTTGCCCACGCCCGCTTCGTGGTCGCTGTCGTCGCCCAGCAACCCGAGCTTCTCCAGCACCTCCCACGAGAGCGTCCGTGGGCCCGCCGCCCAGATGGCGATCTGCAACGCCTCGTACCGCGCCTGGTCTTGGGTCAGCGCGCTCACGGTCACCCTCCGGTACTCAGGGTGTGCGCACCGCGGGCCGCATCGCGCGACGCGCGTGAGGCGCAGATCAACCGCTCGACGTCCTGCACGGTCTGCACCTGGGGGATGGCCTCGAAGCCCAGGTTGACCCGGAAGTCCAACTCGATCGCGCCCAGCAGGCGGAGCAGCTTGAGGGAGTCGACCCCGGGCAACTCCCGCACCACGGTGGTGCTGTTGACCTCATCGGGCCAATCCTCGTCGCCGAGGTCCAGCTTCTCGTGGATCAGGGCGTACAACCGCGCTCGCTCGTGCGGGGGTAGCTGGGGGTGGTTCGTACGGGTGCTCATGGCTGTTCCTCGTCGAGGGGGTACGGATGGGTCTTCAGCTCGCTCGGGAGGGCACGCCACCGTCCCTGGAGGTACCGCTGCCGGGCGGCGCTCCGCTTGACCTTGCCGCTGGAGGTCTTGGGCAGCTCACCGGGTTTCACCAGGAGGACTTCCCCGACGGGCAGGGACAGTTCCGTCTGGATGTGGCGGCGGATCTGCCGGGCGACCGCGGTGGCGTCCCCGCCGCGGAGTTCGGCGACGACCACCACCTCTTCGGTGGCCGGTCCTGGTCGGGTGAAGGCCACGGCGCTGCCCTGCCGCAGGCCGGCCGCCTCGACCGCGGCCCACTCCACCGACTGGGGATCGTGGTTGCGCCCGTTGACGATCAGCAGGTCCTTCTTGCGACCCGTCACGTAGAGGGTGCCGTCCGCCAGGTATCCGCAGTCCCCCGTGCGCAGGCCATGCGCCGTGAAGCTCCGGCGGGTCGCCTCCGCGTTCCCCTGGTAGCCCGCCGCCACGCTCGGCCCGTGGAAGACCACTTCACCGATGTGCCGCTCGGGGAGCGGATTCCCCTCGTCGTCCACGATGAGGAGGCGGTGTCCTGCGATGGGGCGTCCGCAGGGCACGAAGGCGATCTGCCCGCCGGCGGTCGCCACTGCCTGGGCCGGCCCTGCTGCCGGCACTGGCAGCGCGAGGCCGCTGGCGTGGTACGGCTCCTGCTGGATGACGTCCGGGGCGAGCGGCACTCCGATCTCGCAGAACGACATGGCAAGCGTCGCCTCCGCCATGCCGTAACACGGCACCACCGTCCCCGGCCGCAGCCCCGCCGCCGCGAAGTGCGCCGCGAAGGAGCGCAGCGTCTCGGGGTGGTTGGGCTCGGCGCCGCAGCCGACGACCCGCAGGCAGGACAGGTCCAGTCGCTGAAGCTCGCCCGGCGGGGTGTGCTCGACGGCCAACGAGAGGGCGAAGTTGGGTGCGAAGGTCACGGTGGCGCGGTGCCGGCTCACCGCTTCCAGCCAGCGTCCCGGGGCGAACGCGAAGCGCAGCGTCGGGAGGAAGCTCACCGGGCAGCGCACGATCAGCGGTGCCAGCACGAAGCCGATCAGCCCCATGTCGTGGTACATAGGCAACCAGCTCACGCCGCGGTCCCGGCCCCGTTCGAGGCGCAGGGCACTGATGATGGCGGCGCAGTTGGCGAGCACGTTGGCATGGGTGACCTGCACTCCCTTGGGGGCCGCGGTACTCCCCGAGGTGAACTGCACGAACATCACGTCGTCCGGGAGGATCACCTCGGGGCGGGGCGTACGACCCACCAGGGGCTCGGGCTCGGGCTCGGTGAAGAGTTCCTCCGCGACGACGGCCGGTAGGCCATCGACCGCCCGGAAGAGCGGGTCCAGCCGGTCCACCAGACTCCGGGGCAGTACGAGCCCGCCGGCCCCCGCCGTACGGAGAATGGCGGCGGCGCCCTCGCAGTAAGCCTCGAACGCGCCGAAGCCCGTGGGCGGATAGAGGGGAACCGGGACGACGCCCACGGCGACGGCGCCCAGGAAGGTGAACACGAACTCCTGCTCATCGGGGATGACGAGGGCGATGCGCTCCCCTTTGCGCCAGCCGCCCTGGAGCAGCCGGCGCCCCCGGCGCAGGGCCTCCCGCGACAGCTCCGACCAGCTCACGAACTGCTCGCGCCCGTCCTCGCGGAGGAAGGTGTAACCCCCCTCCGCCTGACCGAGGTTGTCGACGAGGACCTGGGTGAAGGTCGATGCCGGCACCCGCTGCGGAGGCTGCGCATTCCCGGAGAACGGCGGTGCTTTCTCGGAGAACATGGGTCTCTTGGACATGATTCCTGCCCCGAGGGTCCGCTGGATATCGCGAAAGGGTCGTGGACTGGCCTGCGCACCCCAGGTGGGGCTTTCGCCGGCCTACTTGCCCCAGGCTGGGCTTTGGTTGGGCTGCTTATGCGAGCTGCCCGTCCCCTTCTCCCATTCGTCCACGTTCTTGCCGTCCCACTCAAGGAGCTTGCTGGCGCTGCGCTTGCACTTGTCGAAGTCGAGTACGCCATAGCCGCGGCGGACCACGATGGACTGCTCTAGCTGCTCGTACCCCTTGCCCGACTTGTACTGCATGGCCACCGCCGTCCGGGCGACTCCGAGATAGAGCTGGCTACTGCGGCGCGAGAGGACGCCGGTCTGTTGGTTGCTCTGCTTCTGCGTCTTTCCCTCGCTCTCCATCGCCAGTTGGCCGATCTTCTTGATGGAGGTCAGAACGCCTTCCCATGCCGTCGGCGCCAGGATGTTCTTGAGCAGGTCTTCCACCGCGTTGACGCCCTTTTCCAGCGAGAGCGAGGAAATGTTCGTCTCGCGATTGTCGGACGTGTAGGACAGGAAGAACGGCATCGTGGAGAACTTGTGGAGGTAGTTGTTCCAGGAGACCGCGTCGAACACCTCGCTCTCCGGGTTGAAGTCGCTGATGGTCGCGGTCTTGTGCATGATGGTGGCGGCTACCGACTCCCACGTGCCGAATGACGACAGGGGCCCCAGATCGGGCAGCAAACTGCCGTCCCCGACCGCCTTGTTGCCCACCGCCTGGTCGTTTCCGTCGGCGTCGACCGCCGCGACCTCGTACCTTGCGGATGCCTCCGGCCGGGGAGAAGGCGCCTCCCACAGCGCGACCTCCAGCGCCTCCTGGTGCTTTTGGGCTTCGCCGAGCTCGGTCATGACTGTTTCCTTTGTTTCGGAGTCTTTGCGGGTTCTTTCGCGGATTCTTTTGCGGGGTGAGGTGTTGTACCGCGAGATGGGGGTGACATGTGGCGAGGAAGCGCAGCCGCTCCAGGAAGGGCAGCCATGGGGGCGACACGAACAAGCTATTCGTACTGCTACTACCGCTGACCCGGGCGTTCGTGCCTCGGTCCCGCTCAAGCAGCGTGCTGCCTTGCGCGAGCACTGGTCGAAGTCGAGCACGCCGCAGCCGCAACGAAGGGCAGGGCCCTGCCGCAATGCCGCACAGCCCCGATTGACCAAGCTGGCGAGCGCCGCCTCTGATCTCATGACCCTTGCCCGGAGCATCGAAGGGTTCGCGCTCCAGCTTTAGCGCGCTGCGGCGCTTTTCACCGTTACGGACCAGCCGACGTCCCGCCGGTGCCGTACGGGCGAACGCCGCCAGAGACGGGTTCGGGGAGGGACTGCAATGGCGGAGCGGTGCGGACCGGAACCGGCTCAGTGGTCCCAGGCAGGGCTTTGGTTGGGCGGCTTCTGGGCGCTGCCCGTCCCCCTCTCCCACTCGTCCACGCTTCGGTGGTCCCATTCGAGCAACTTGCTGGTACTGCGCTTGCACTTTTCGAAGTCGAGCACGCCGTAGCCGCGGCCGATGTCGAGGGTCTGGCTCAGCGGCTCGTACCCCTTGCCCGACTTGTACTGCATCTCCACCGTGGTCCGGACGACCCCCACATAGAGCTGGCCGGCATGCCGCGAAACCAACCCGACCTGCACATTGCTCTGCTTCTGCGGCTGCCCATCGGACTCGACCGCCAACTGGGCGACCTTCTTGATCGTCTCCACGATGTCGGTGCGGTTCTGCTCGGTCACGATGTTCTGGAGCAGGTCCGACACCGCGCTCACGCCCTTTTCCAGGGAGAGCAAGGAGATGGAGGCGTTGCGGGTATCGCTCGTGTACGACAGGAAGAACGGCAGCGTGGAGAACTTCTGGAGATAGTTGTTCCACGCAACCGGGTCGTAGACCTCGCTCTCCGGGTTGAAGTCGCTGATCGTCGCGGCCTTGTGCAGGATGGTGACGGCCACCGTCTCCCACGAGCCGAAGTTCGACAGGGGCCCCAGGTCGGGGAGCGAACTTCCGTCCCCCACCACCTTGTTGCCGACCGCCTGGTCGTTGCCGTCGGAGTCGACCAGCGCAATCGCTGCCCTGGCCGCCTCGTCCGGCCTGGGAGCGGGCGCCTGCCACATGGCGACCTCCAGGGCCTCGCGGTGCGACTGGTACGGAGTGACCTCGGCCATGACTGCTCCTTGTCTGCGGGTGAAGTGTGCTTGACCGCGAGATGAGGCAGCGTCCGACGAGGGCGCTCAGTCACTCCAGACAGGCAGCCATTGCAGCGACACGGCGCAGCCGTTCGTCCCGCCGGCCCCGGTCTTCACGGCCTGGGCCGGGTGCAGCGTGCTGCGTTGCGCGGGGCGAGTGCCGAAGTCGAACACACCGGACGCGGTGGGAGGCGAGGCTCTGCCGCGCTGCCGCCCGGCCGAGCGAAGGGTGGAAACAGGCCGGGCGGCGCTGCCTCTGGTTCTCGTGGGCTTTGCCCGGAACATCGATGGCTGCGCGCCCCGGCTTGAGCGCGCGCCGACGGATTTCACCGGTCCGGGCCAGTCGACGTCAAGCGGGCGCCACCCGTCACGCCATCGTGGCGCCCGTGCCCCGAGCCCCACCCCTCAGCACGGAACCCCCACCGCCCGCAGCGCCCAGAGCTGCCGGAAGGTCGGCCGGGCCGGGAAGTACAGGTAGCAGACGCCGCCGGTGCCGCCGACGACCTTGCCTGAGGCGTTGTAGCGCTTGGTGCGCAGCCAGATGTTCTCGAACCCCCGGCGCCGGTAGCCGCGCCGCACCGCCGCGTCACTCGCGCTCGCCGGGTCGCCCGCGACCACGTCGCCGTCGGCCGTGAAGCCGGTGACGGTCATGAGGTGGCCGGCCGTGCCGTAGCCGGCTCCGGTCAGTTCGGTCGGCAGGAAGGACTGCGAGGTGATCAGCGGGATGCCGGCGGCGATCAGCGTCTCGGCGTCGGTGAGGGAGTCCAGTCGGGTGACGACGCCGGCCAGGTCCCGGTAGGTGGCGGCGTAGGCGGCGTTGAAGGGCCAGTTGCCGCAGCCCTGGTACTGGTAGTCGAAGGTGTACCGGGCGGCGTGGCAGACCTGGGGGTCGGCGTAGGCAGGGTTGACCCAGGCGAGGTCCTTGCTGCTGGGCTTGCGGCCCCAGTACTCGATGATCATCTGCGAGGAGGTGGGGCTGCACCACGCCTCGCCGCCGTTGTCGTACTCCGGGTACTGGCCCTTGTGGATCTCCTGCGAGTAGCGCGGCACGGTCAGCTCGCGGCCGGTGGCGATGCCGGGCTCGGAGGCGGGCACGGTGAACCGGTCGGGGACGTTGGAGCCCATCGCGCCCACCCGCCACACCAGGGGCGACAGCGAGGTGCCGGGGCGGCGGTGCAGGGTGAGGCGCAGCCGGTAGGCGGCGATCCGCAGCCCCGCGGCGGCCGGTTCCGCGTCCACGGCCAGCGTGTCGGTGGAGACGCTGGTCTTCGTGTCGCCCTGCCCGTCGACGGAGGTGCGCCGGATGTCCGTGTCACCCGCCGCCCAGCGGCCCATCACGTACCAGGGGCTGACGGTGCCGTCGGTGTACCCGACGCG
This sequence comes from Streptomyces sp. HSW2009, assembly GCF_040240285.1. NCBI lineage: Bacteria > Bacillati > Actinomycetota > Actinomycetes > Kitasatosporales > Streptomycetaceae > Streptomyces > Streptomyces sp. HSW2009. Next base: position 9,862 of record NZ_JBEHZD010000196.1, read on the forward strand.
CAGTTCGATCTGGAGCCAGGTGCCCTCCGGGGCGTGCGCGTTCCAGGAGGCGATGACCTCGTTGGCCGGCGTGGGCAGGGTGTGCACCGGGCTGGTCCAGGTGGCGTACTCCCAGCGGGCGGTGGTGCCGGTGTGCGGGTCGGTGTAGTCGGTGGTGCCGGCGGGTTCGGCGAGGGCGATGCCGGGGCGCAGCCCGTCGCGGACCCGTACGCCGCGGGCCGCGCCGGTGCGCCAGTCGAGGCCGCTCGACCACGAGCGGTTCGAGATGGTCGAACCGCCGGTCACGGCCGTTGCCGCGGTGCCCCGCTGGCGGTCCGCGCCGCGGGCCGGTGAGACCGCGGCCAGGCCGGCGGTGACGCCGAGCGCTGCGGTGAGGAGGGTACGCCGTGGGGTGCGTCTGCTCATGGTGGGAAACCCCCAGTCATCCGATGCGACGTCAGGTGCACGACAGATGGCCCCACTATGACCGCTTCGCCTCGCCCAGGGCCAGTGACGCGACCGACGGCGCGTTCGGTACGCGTCGCGCCCCGCAGCGCGCCGGACCGCCTGCCGTGCGCCCGCCCGTAGGGTGAGCCGGTGAACCACCGCACCGACCCCGGGCGCGCCGCGCGCGCGGCGCGCCTGCACGCCCTGCCCCCGTCCTGCGGCCCGGTCCGGCTGGTCGCCGTGGACGGCCACGCGGGGTCGGGCAAGTCGACCTTCGCGGACCGGCTGGCCGCCGCGCTCGGCGACGCGCCCGTGCTGCACACCGACGACCTGGCCAGCCACGCCGCGCTCTTCGACTGGTCAGCGCGGCTGCACGAGCAGGTGCTCGGGCCGCTGGCACACGGCACCGACGCCTCGTACGAGGTCTACGACTGGCACGCCCGCCGCTTCGCCACCCGGCGCGTCCTGCCGGTGGCCCCGGTGGTGCTGGTCGAAGGCGTGGGGGCGGGGCGGCGGGCCGTGCGGCCGTTCCTGGCGTGCCTGTTGTGGATGGAACGGGACGCGCGCGACTCCTGGGGCCGGGGGCAACGGCGGGACGGTCCCGAGATGTCCGAATTCTGGGCCGGTTGGGTACCCGCGGAGCAGACACATTTCGCCGCCGACCCCTCGCGCCCGTACGCCGACGCCCTGGTCCGCCAGCAGGATGTGGGGCCCGCGGGGTACGTGGTACTGCCGGGGCCTGGAGCGACCGCATGAGCCACCATCAGCATCACTCTGCGTGAACGACACCGCCCCGGTCAGCTCCCACGCCACGACCCGGTCGGACAAGTGCTCCAACTCCGCTTGACCTGGGGGCCATACAGGTCTTACGTTCTCAATGTGCGACTCGTACGGGTCGCCCTACTACGCGAAGCCCCCGATTGTTCCCCCGTGATCGGGGGCTTCGTTCTTTCCTCCGCCCCGCGATTTGCGCGCTTTGTGACACTCCACGCTCACCCTGGGTGACCACTTCCGGAATCGATCCATGCGGTTCCGGAACGGCCCGGGGCACCGACCGGATCACGCCCTTCCCTGACGAACAGCCGTGCGCACCCTTCGGCCAGCACCGTCTTCGCAGGTACGATGCCCAACAGTGCAGCCGACGGGCGGACGCACTTGCACACTGGCCAATCCCCGGTCATGGCATGGCGGTTCGGCAAGGCGGCGACCGGGCACCCGCCCGGCGCCACACCACGGGGGCTCGGTTTGTGGGGGATGTGATGGATTTCGGCATCCAGGGCTCGCAGGCCCCGGCCGATCTCGCCTGGCTGCGCGGCGTCGACGCCTACACGATGGGCGCGTATCCGCAGGCCGAGGAGGAATTCCGGACCGCGGTCGAGCTCGATCCGGGCATGGCCGACGGCTGGCTCGGCCTCCACGCGCTGCGCGCCGACACCGCGACCGCGCTGCTGCGCATGTACCGGCACCGCGACCGGTTCGGCGAGCAGCGCAGCCGGCACCGACGCTCACTCAATTCCTGGTACTGGCTCGGCTGGTGGGTACAGCCGGTCCTGGAGAGCGGCCGTGACCTGCTGCTCGCGCACGCCTCGCACTGGCTCGACGGCCGCCACGTGCCCGAGCTCGACCGGGCGCTCGCCGGCTGCCCGCCGGTCGAGGCCGATCCGCAGGCCCGCTTCCTGCACGCCTGCCGGGCCTATCTGGTCAAGGACTGGGACCAGCTCGTACGGCACACCGAACCGCTGCTCCAGGACCCGCTGCTCGGCATCGAGGCCGGGCTGTTCGGCGGCATGGCCCGGGTGCGCCTTGAGATGTACGGGCAGGCGGAGCCGCTGCTGTCCGCCGCGCTGATGCGGTGCCGCAGCGAGCAGCCGCAGCGCAAGGAGTTGCGCTACTGGCTGGCCCGCGCGCACGAGGGCATCGGGCGCAGCGCGGCGGCCCTGCCGCTGTACCGGGCGGTGCACCGCATCGACGCCACCTTCATGGACACCGCCGCCCGGCTGGCCGCCATCGCCGAGTCCGACGGCTTCGAGGACGGCCCTGACCTGGCCCCGGTCTCGCTGGCCGGTGCCGGGCAGGACGCCACGGACGGCATCGAGGGCGACCCGGCACCCACCCTTGACCCGGTCGACGGGCGGGAGCTGCGGACCGGCCCCGACCCCTGTCTCTAAAAAACATATTACGCTGCCGCCGATAATCCTTGTGTAATAATCGGTGGTCGCCGAATAATAAAAAA